>CANQYZ010000005.1 GCA_947628215.1 uncultured Clostridia bacterium
ATACAGCTCACGTTGAATATGAAACAGAAAAGAGACACTATGCTCACGTTGACTGTCCAGGTCACGCTGATTATGTTAAAAACATGATTACAGGTGCTGCTCAAATGGATGGTGCTATATTAGTAGTTTCAGCTGCTGATGGACCAATGCCACAAACAAGAGAGCATATCCTACTTGCTAGACAAGTTGGTGTTAAATATATCGTTGTTTACTTAAATAAATGCGATATGGTTGATGACCCAGAACTATTAGAATTAGTAGAGATGGAAGTTAGAGACCTATTAACAACTTATGAATTCCCAGGAGACGAGATTCCAATTATTAAAGGATCTTCATTAGCAGTATTAGAGTCTAACTCTAAAGATCCTAATGATCCAGTTTATGCTCCAATTAAAGAATTAATGGATGCAGTAGACAACTATATCCCAACTCCAGACAGACCAACAGACCAACCATTCTTAATGCCAGTTGAAGACGTATTCTCTATCACAGGTAGAGGAACAGTTGCAACAGGTAGAGTAGAAAGAGGTGTTGTAAAAGTATCTGATGAAGTTGAAATCGTTGGATTAAAACCACAATCTTCAAAAACAGTTGTTACTGGTGTTGAAATGTTTAGAAAATTATTAGACCAAGCTGAAGCTGGTGATAATATTGGTGTATTATTAAGAGGTATTCAAAGAAACGAAGTTGAAAGAGGTCAAGTTTTAGCAAAACCTGGAACAATACATCCACATACAAAATTCAAATCAGAAGTTTATATCTTAACTAAAGAAGAAGGTGGAAGACATACTCCATTCTTCAACGGATATAGACCACAATTCTATTTCAGAACAACAGACGTTACAGGTGTTATCGAATTACCTGCTGGAACAGAAATGGTTATGCCAGGTGATAACGTAACAATGGATATCGAACTTATCACTCCAATTGCTATCGAAAAAGGATTAAGATTCGCTATTCGTGAAGGTGGTAGAACAGTAGGTTCTGGTATCGTTGCTGAAATCAAAGAATAATAATTCTTAAAATATATTACAAGGGTTAAATAATAACCCTTGTTTTTTTATGTTTAGCTAATAATTTTTAAAATTTTCTATTGATTTTTTTATAAGTGCATAATAAAATATTTGTAAGATAAATGTACTAGGGGGACATAGAATGAAAATACTTTTAGACGCAATGGGTGGAGATAATGCGCCAAACGCAACAATTAAAGGTGCAGTAAAGGCAATAAATCAAGTCGAAGCAGAAGTTATACTAATCGGTAATGAGAATATAATAAGAGAAAAGGTAAAAGAATTTTACGGAAAAGAACTAGAAGAGATTTCAGATAGATTAAAAATCAAAAATACTACAGAAACAATAGAAATGGAAGATATCCCAACACAAGCAATTAAACATAAAAAAGATTCTTCTATGGTAGTTGGTTTTAGAATGCTAAAAGAAGGAGAAGGAGATGTATTTATTTCAGCTGGAAACTCAGGAGCATTGCTTACTGGCGCAACTCTTTTAGTGGGAAGAATAAAAGGAATAGACAGACCAGCATTAGCAGGAATACTTCCAGCACATCATAGCAAGCTACTTCTTATAGATTCAGGAGCAAATACAAATTGCAAGCCTATAAATCTTCTTCAATTTGCGCAAATGTCTACTATATACTTACGTAATACATTTGGAATAGAAAAACCAGCAATAGGACTTTTAAACATAGGAACAGAGGAAACAAAAGGAAACGAACTTACAAAAGAGTCTTATAAATTGTTAAAAGAAAAATCAGAAGAACTTGGAATTAATTTTGTAGGAAATGTAGAAGGAAGAGATGCTTTTTCTGGAGAAATTGATGCAGTTGTAACAGATGGATTTACAGGAAATATATTCTTAAAAGCAGTAGAAGGAATAGGAAGACTTGTAAAGACTAGCTTAAAAGAGAATTTCTTAAAAAATATATTTACAAAAATTGCAGCAATTCCATCACTTCCAGCAATTAAAGGATTACAAAAAGCTATGGACTATAAGTCTTATGGTGGAGCTTTATTTTTAGGAGTAAAAAAACCAGTTGTAAAAGCACATGGTAGCAGTGATGAAATCTTATTTGAATTTACAATAAAACAGGCTGAAACATTTGTTAAAAACAAGGCTGTAGAAAAAATGATTGATGAATTTGAAAATTTAAATAAAAATTAAAAAATATGCTTGACATTTTATATTGCATAGACTAATAATATTACAAACAGGTTAATAAATTAAAGGGAGGTGTTACTTAAATAATGAGTACAGAAGAAGTTTTCGATAAAGTAAAAGGAATTATAGTAGAACAACTTGGTGTTGCAGAAGCATCTGTAACAATGGAAGCATCTTTCATAGATGACTTAGGAGCTGATTCTCTAGATATAGTTGAACTAGTAATGGCACTTGAAGAAGAATTTGATATAGAAATACCAGATGCTGATGCTGAGAAAGTAACAACAGTTGGAGATGTAGTTGAATATATTAAGGAAAATGTTTAATATAACTTAAAAAAGTCGCTTACAATAAGTAGGCGAATTTTTTTTTGCTTCTTTAAAAATCGTTTTATTTGCAAAATCCTAGAAGAAGGTATATAATTTTACCATTGGAGGTGAGAAAATGGAACTAGAGGAATTTGAAAAGAATATTGGATATAAATTTAAAGATGTTAAGTTACTTAAAAATGCACTTACACATACTTCATATGCATACGAACATAATGTAAAGAGTAATGAAAAGCTTGAATATTTAGGAGATAGTATATTAGAGTTTGTAATTAGTAAATATTTATATAATAATCATAATTATCTATCAGAAGGAGAAATGACTAAAGTTAGAGCCAATGTTGTTTGTGAAGATAGTTTATATGAGATAGCAAAAAAGCATAATTTTAGTGATTTCTTATATTTAGGAAAAAGTGAAAAATCATCTAAAAATGATAAAAAGGCTTTAACTGCAGATAGTGTAGAGGCTGTAATTGCTGCAATATACTTAGACAGCAATCTAGAAACAGTAGAAAAGTTTATATTAGATAATTTAAAAGAATATACAGATATTTCTACATCTCATGCTGGTGATAAAGACTATAAAACAGTACTTCAAGAAAAGCTACAAAGAAAAGGAAATGCAACTATAAAATACAATGTTATTAAGGAATTTGGACCAGACCATGATAAATCTTTTGTTGTAGAGGTTATATGTAATAAACAAAAACTTGCAGAAGGAATAGGAAAAAATAAAAAACAAGCTGAAATGGATGCTGCAAAACATGCACTTAATAAATAAAACTTATGAAAGGAACATAAATGAAGAGAGAATATATCATACCAATATTTGTACCTCACTTAGGTTGCAAAAATGAGTGTTCTTTTTGCAATCAAAGATCTATAAGTGGAGAGATAAGAGAAGTTACAAAGCAAGATGTTGTAGATACTATAGAAGAGTATTTGAAAAATTTTAAAAATAAAGATACTTATGTTGAAGTTGCTTTTTTTGGTGGTAGTTTTACTGGAATTGAAAAGAAGAGACAAATTGAATTATTAGAAGCAGTACAACCTTTTATTAAAGAAAAAAAGGTGAATTCAATTAGATGTTCTACAAGACCTGATTATATAGATAAAGATATTTTAAAAATGCTAAAAAAATATCATGTTAAAACAATAGAGCTAGGGGTTCAGTCTACTAATGATTATATTTTAGCAAAATGTAAAAGAGGACATACATTTGAAGATGTAAAAAAAGCTTCAAAATTAATTAGAAGATATAGGTTTACTTTAGGACATCAAATGATGGTAGGACTTCCAGAAAGTACTCTTCTAGATGAGCTAAACACAGCAAAAGATTTAGCAAAATTAAAGCCTAAAATTGTAAGAATTTATCCAGTATTAGTTATAAAAAATACAGAACTTGCTAAAGATTATAAAAATGGAAAATATGAACCTTTAGAGATAAATCAAGCAGTAGCAAGATGCAAAGAATTATTAACATTTTTTGATAAAAAGAGAATAAGAGTAATTAGGATTGGACTTCAAAGCACAGATACAATATCAGATCCAAATAAAAACATAGAAAGTGAAGTTGTAGCAGGTCCATATCATGAAGCATTTAGGCAACTAGTAGATACAGATATCTTTTATGATAAGATTTCTGCTAAGATAAAAGCTTTTGGAGTAAAAGTAAAAGAAGTTGAAATATATGTTAATTCAAAAGATTTAAATAATGCAGTAGGATATAAAAAAGTTAATCTAGAAAGACTTAAAGAAATATATAATGTTATAGCAAAAGTAGAAAAAGATGATAAAATAAAACAAGGTACTGTAAAGGTAAGTATAAAGAAAGTATTTAGAGACTTTTTAGATGATAATGAAAATATTAAAAAAAGAATAAAATAATAAAAAACACCTATAATAAAAATAGGTGTTTTTGTATGGAAAAATATAATTATTTTAAAATAATAAAAGACTTTATTTATACTACAATTGGAACTTTTTTAATTGCTGCTGGAGTAGTATTTTTTATACTTCCTTTTAAAGTATCAAGTGGAGGTTTTACAGGAATTGCAACTGTATTTTATTATCTATTTGATTTTAAGATGGGATATACAATATGGCTTCTAAACATTCCACTTTTTTTGATTGGATTTTTTAGAATCGGAAAATATTTTTTCATAAAAACAGTATATGCTACTTGGCTTTTATCATTTTCTGTTGATTTTTTTGAAAATTTAAATATTTATACAAATATTCAAGATGTATTACTTTCATCAATATATGGTGGAATTATAATTGGTATTGGAACTTCTTTTATATTTAAAGCAAATACTTCAACAGGAGGATCTGAACTTTTAATTCAAATAATATTATCTTTTAAGAAAAATTTAAAAGTATCAAATCTTTTAATATATATAGATTCTTTTGTAGTAATTTTAAATTTAATTGTCTTTAAAAGACTAGAGATAGGACTTTATTCTTTCATAGTTATATTTTTAAATTCAAAATTAGTAGATATATTTGTAGAAGGTGTAAATTTTACTAAGATCGTATATATTATTTCTGAAAAAAATGAAGAGATTTCAGATATGATTTTAAATGATTTAGATAGAGGACTTACTGGTATATATGGAAATGGAAGATATAAAAAAGAAGATAGAATGATACTTATGTGCGTAATAAAGAAAAGAGATGTATCAAAATTAAGAGAAAATGTAAGTAAAATAGATAAAAATGCATTTCTAATCATACAAGATGCAACAAGAGTATATGGACTTCGGCTTTTATCCTTAAAGCCAAATATTGTAATTAAAAAACAAGATAAATTTAGCTTTAAATAGCCAAAAATCATATTTTTTTAAAATTGACTTTATATTAAAAATTTGATATTATTATTAAGGTTTAGAAAATTTAGGGAGGTCTATATGAACTATTATATTGACTTTGATAGTACTCTTTATAATACATCAAATTTAAGCTCAGATATGTTAAGTACACTAGCTACAAACATATGTGAATTTACTAAATCAGACTTTGATGAAAAACTAACTGAAATAAAGGCAATGTTTAATAGAGATAACATATATAATATTTATACTCTCACAAAATACTTTGCAAAAAAATATAATATAGAAGAAAATATGTTACTTAGAAAAGTAGAAGATGTTATAAAAAATGGAGAAAAATATGTTTTTGATGATTCTATAGAATTTTTAGAAAACATAAAAAAACAAGGCGGAACAGTAAATGTACTTACATATGTATCTCAAGAGGATTTGTCTTATCAACTAGCCAAGATAAAAGGTTCAGGACTATCTAAATATTTTGACAATATATTTATTACATCAACTTTAAAATTTAATTTAGATTTAAAATACGAAGATGGAATTTTCTTTGATGATAATCCAAAAGATTTAAAAGGATTATTTGCGAAAAATCCAAAAGGCCTAGTTAGAATAAGAAGAAAAACAAATAAATATTCTAAAGAAGACCTAAAACTAAAAGGGCTAATAGAATGTGAATCTTTTAAAGATTATACTTTTTAAAGCTTTAGGAAAGGATGAATCATATGCAAAAAAATAAAAAAGTAGTAGTTCTAGGAGGCGGTACAGGGACTTCAACAGTTTTAAGAGGTCTAAAATATTTCCCAGTAGATATTACTGCAGTAATTACTGTTTCTGATAATGGAAGCAGTACAGGAAGATTAAGAAAGGAGTTTTCAACACCAGCAGTTGGTGATATTAGAAAAGTATTAAGTAATCTATCAACACTTCCAGACGAAATTAGAGATGTTATGGAGTATAGATTATCAACTTATAGTGAATTAAATGGTCATGCACTTGGAAATCTAATATTAACTTCACTTATAAAAGAAACAGGAAGTTTTAAAACAAGTATTGAATATTTAAGTAAGCTTTTAGACGTAAAACATACAGTTTTACCACTTTCTGAAGATTGTTTAACTTTAATGGGAGAGACTGTAGATGGCGAGATAGTAGAAGGTGAAGAAGAAATTACAAAAGCAAATAAAAAATATAAAAGACTATTTTATAAAGACGAACCACATGTACTTCCAGAAGTAGTGGAAGCTATAACTAAAGCTGATTTAATAGTTTTAAGTATAGGAAGTCTTTTTACAAGCGTAATGCCAAACATTATTTGCAAAGATGTAGTAGATGCAATACATAATGCTAAAAAAGCCAAAGTATTATACATATGTAATGCAATGACTCAACCAGGAGAGACTGATAACTTTGGAGTAAGCGATCATGTTAAAGCATTAGAATACTATCTTGGAAAAGATACAATAGATGTTGTTATAGCAAGTAACACAAAGCTTTCAAAAAAAGTTTTAGCAAAATATGAAAACGAAGAACAAAAAGATCAAGTAAGAATTGATTATGAAAATATGGAAGATGTTCATTATGAGCTTATAGAAGAGGATTTACTAGAAACAGAAAATGATACTATAAGACATAATAGCATGAAATTAAGCTCAGTAATATTCTCTTATCTAATGAGAGGAAAAGAGTAAAGGTAAAGCTTAAAAGTAAAATAAAATTATAAAAAGATAAAACATAAGAAAAATAAATCTAAATTAAAACAAAAATAAAGCAAAAAAGTAAAAATAAAAGATAAAATAAATTGTATTTAGAAGAAATTAGTATAAATCTAGTTTCTTCTTTTTTTTCACTTTTTAAATAAAAATTAAAGTGATATAATTTATAAAATAAAATTTAAATTAAAACAATATTAAAATATAAATAGAGGAAAAAAATGAAAGAACAAATATATGAAATAGAAGATATTAAAGAATTTGAATTATCTCACATATTTGAATGTGGACAATGTTTTAGATGGGAAAAAGAAGATGATGGAAGCTACACAGGAGTAATTAAATCAGGTGTTTTAAATGTAAGAAAAGAAAATGGAAAGATTATTTTTCATGGAATATTTGATGGTTCTATTAAAGACATTGTAAATGATTATTTTGATTTCGATACAGATTATAAAAAAATAAAAGATACTTTATCTAAAGTAGATATAAATTTAAAGAAAAGTATTGAATATGGATATGGTATAAGAATTCTACATCAAGATTTAGAAGAGACTATTATTTCTTTTATAATTTCTGCAAACAATAATATTCCAAGAATAAAAGGAATTATTAACAGAATGTCAAAAAAATGTGGAAAAAAGATAGATTTTTTAGGAAAAGAGTACTATTTATTTCCGGAAATTAGTGAACTTTCAAAATTATCTGTTAAAGATTTAAGAGAACTTGGCCTTGGATTTAGAGATAAAAGAATTTATGATACTATTAGAAAAATACTAAATAAAGAGATTGATTTAGAAAACTTAAAGAAAATAGATGATACTGATTTGGTAAGAGAAGAACTTTTAAAGCTAGATGGAGTAGGACCAAAGGTCGCTGATTGTATAATGTTATTTTCACTTAAAAAATATGATGTATTTCCAATTGATGTTTGGGTAAGAAGAGTAATGAATGAATTATATATTAAAAACGAAGATGAAACTAAGGTAAGTAAAAATGCTATAGACAAGTTGTCAAAAGAAAAATTTGGAGCTTTAAGGGGACTTGCTCAACAATATTTGTTTTATTTTAGAAGAGAAAATTGATAATTACTGGAAATTCTGCTATAATACTATAGAAACCGTTAATCTTGAGATAAATACCATTATGATAATTTAGGAGGTATTTGTATGAACGGAATTCTGTTTATAGCACTCGTAGCTTTCGTGATAATATCTTTTGTCTACTTCGATCATGTACGGTTTAATAGACAAATAGATGACTTCATGGAGACTGCACTGGAACTGACAGCGATGTACGATATTGCGCTTGAAACATTGAAAAAAGGTGATGCTGATATCGAATTTCAAGGAGAGAGATTTTATTTATTCGTTGAAAAGGGTGACTATAAGTCACTTGTGCTTCAGACTGAGCTTGCAATGTGTGAAGTAGAGGACAAATATGATGCGATTGATAAGAGATACTTTGAAGAAATGGACGGTGATCTGTTTTCTCAGATTGAAGAAATAAGACAATCTGCACAAGATGTACTATACGAAATAAGACTCTTGAAATGGAAGAATGGCTGGAAGTAATGAAAAGGCACTTTTCGGGAAACCGAGGGTGCCTTTTTGGGTTAAATAAGTTTGTAAAAGATAGTAAAATATGCTAAAATCAAATTAAATTTTGAAAGGACTTTTTTTATGAGTTTACGTTTAGTTTATGGTAGAAGCGGTACTGGGAAAACCGAATTTTTATTGAATGAAATAAAAGAAAAGATAAATGAAGAGCAAAAAATATATATAGTTGTTCCAGAGCAATTTTCTTTTTCAATGGAAAAAAGATTGCTTGATATAATAGGAAGCAATTCTGTAATGAATGCAGAAGTTTTGACTCTTTCTAGAATGGCAACAAGAGTAATAGAAAATACTAGGGGAGAAAATAAGACAAGACTTACAAAGTGCGGAATGGCTATGATTATATATTCTTGCATTCAGCATTTAAAAAGTGAATTACATTTTTTAAATGATACTGATAAAAATTTAGAACTTGCGGTAAATTCAATAAATGAGTTTAAAAAACATGGAATCACTTCTGATATGATAGAAAGTGTAATTAATGGTGCAGAAGATGAATATTTAAAAATAAAATTATTAGATATAAAGAAAATATTAGATGAATATACAAAAAGAATTAGTATGTCATTTATAGATGAAACAGACTTACTAGAAATTTTAATAGATAGAGTAGAAGAGTCTCATATGTTTGATGATACTTTAATTTATGTTGATGAATTTATGGGATTTACTTTAGAAGAATATAAAGTCTTAGAAAAGCTATTAAAAGTTGCAAGAATGGTTACTTTAACAATATCTACAGATGATTTAGAAAATTTAAATGATACAGATATTTTTTATTTTAATAATATTACTGCTAAAAGAATAACAGATATTGCAAAAAATAATGATATAAAAATAGATAAAAATGTCTATTTAGAAAAAAATAAAAGAACAAACAAACAAGATCTTATATTTTTAGAAGAAAACCTTTATGGAAAGGCTTTAAAAGTCTATGATAAAGAATGTAGTTCTCTTGAAATATTTATGGCGAAAAATCCATATACTGAACTACAATATGTTGCAGAAAAAATCTTGAATTTAGTAAAGAACGAAAACGCAAGATTTAGAGATATTGGAATAATAACAAAGGAAATTGATAGTTATTCTTTTGATGCAGAGGTAATATTTAATCAATATAATATCCCACTTTTTATAGATGAGAAAAAAGATGTAAATAATAATATTCTTATGATTTACTTTACTTCTTTATTTAATATATTAAACAAAAATTGGTCATATGAATCAGTTTTTTCTTTTATAAAATCTGGTCTTTTAGATATAGAGGATAAAGATATTTATGAAATAGAAAACTATGTTATTAAATGGGGAATAAAGGGCCTAAAAAAGTATAAAAATCCTTTTGAATATGAAGCAAAAAATGATCTTCAAGAAAGAGTAAATAAGACTAGAGAAAAAATAGTAAATCATATACTTTCATTTAAAGATGCTGTAAGTAATTCAAAAAAAGCAAAAGATAAATGTGAAGCATTAGTAGATTTTATAAATAAAAATGAAATTAGCAAAAAAATATATGAAGAAGCAGATAAATTAGAAAAAATTGGACTTTATGAAAAGTCTATAGAGTACAGAAATAGTCTTAAAATCTTTTATGATGTACTAGATGAAATTGTTTTAGTATTTGAAAACGAAGAAATGGGAATAGAAAAATTTAGTACACTTCTAGAGCTTGGAATTAGTAAATCAGAATTTGGAACACTTCCAACTACTGTAGATCAAGTTGTTTTAGGAGATATTGATAGAACAAGATTAAATGAAATAAAATATCTTTTTGTAGTTCGGAATGAATGATGGGGTAATTCCAAGTATCATTAAAAATGAAGGTTTTTTAAATGATACAGATAGAGAGTATTTAAAAGAAAATGGAATTGAAATTGCAAAAGGAAGCTTAGAACAATTATATGAGAATCAATTTAATTTGTATAAAGTATTTTCTAATGTAAAAGATAAATTATTTTTATCTTATCCAACATCAGATAAAGAGGGAAAAAGTTTAAGACATTCTACTTTAATTACTAGAATAAAAAATATGTTTAAAAATATAAATATAGATAGTGATGTAATTACAAAGAAAGAAAACATTACATTAAAAGATGCAAGTTTTGATACAGCAATTTCAAAATATAAAGAGTTTTTTGATACAGGAGTAATTGAAGAGAAGTGGCTAGATGTTTTAAATTGGTATTATATTAATGAAAATGAGAAATTTAACAAAGTAATTAAAGGATTAGATTTTAAAAATACTGCAGATATAATAGATAAAGAAAGCATAAGAAAACTTTATGGAAAAAGTATGAAAACTAGTATTTCAAAGCTAGAACAGTATAGAAGTTGTCCTTTTTCTTTTCACTTAAAATATGGACTTAAAATAAAAGAAAAAGAAGAATTTGAAGTAAGAAGTATTGATACTGGTAGCTTTATGCATGATGTTATAGATTCATTTTTTAAGGTTTTACAAGAGAGCGATATTAAATTAGAAGAACTAGAAGAAGATGAATTAAATCAAATAGTAGATGATTTAATAAAAGAAAAACTTCAAATGTCCAAAAACTATATTTTAGTAAGTACTCCTAAATTCGTAGTACTTACCAAAAGGCTTTCTAAAGTTGTAAAAGAATCTATATTTTATATTGTTGAACAACTTAAAAATAGTAAATTCAAAATAAAAGGACATGAAGTAGAATTTAAAGATAATGCGGATTATAAACCAATTTTAATCACATTAGATACAGGAGAAAAAGTAGAACTTACAGGTAAAATAGATAGAGTAGATGAGGCTTGCATAGGAGATAATAAGTATGTAAGAATTATTGATTATAAATCTTCTACTAAAAACTTGAATTTAAATAAGTTTATTTCAGGACTTCAAATTCAGCTTATATCATATTTAGATGCGATAACAGAAAACGAAAAAGTAAATCCTGCAGGAGTACTATATTTTGGACTAAATGATTCAATGATAAAAGCTAGTAAAAATATGACTGACGAAGAGCTAAAAGATTGTATAAGAAAAGCTTATAAGATGAATGGATATATAGTAGCAGATATTGATATTATAAAAGCTATGGATACAAAATTAGATAGTGGTTATTCAGATTCTATACCAGTATATTTATCTAAAGATGAGAAAATAGTAGAGAGTAAATCAAAAACTATTTCTAAGGAAAAATTTGAAGAACTTCAAAAATATGCTAAAAAACTTATAAAAGAGATTTCTACAGAAATTTTAAGTGGAAATATAAATATAAAACCATATTATCTAAATAAAGCTACTGGATGTGATTATTGCACATATAAATCTATATGTGGATTTGATATGAATAATAAAGGAAATGATTATAATTTTATATCTTCTTTTGATAAAGATTATTTATTAGATATGATAGAGGAGAAAAATAAAAATGAGTGATGCAAATGAAATTACAAGACCTACAAAACTTTATATAAGCATTGATAATGCTAGATATAACATTTCAAAAATAAAAGAATTTTTAAAAGATGAAAAAATAGAAATTATGCCTGTTATAAAAGCAAATGGATATGGGACATATTTAAATAAAAGATTAGATTTTTTAAATGATTTTAATATAGTGTCAGTTGCAACTGTTGATGAAGGAGCTTTTTTAAGAAATCTTGGATATAAAAAAGATATTTTTATTTTAAATCAACCATATAGTGATGAAATTGATAAAATCATAGAAAATGATTTAATAGTTGGAATTAGCTCTGACAGCTTTTTAGAAGCTTTAGGAGAAAAATCAGAAAAAATAAGAATTCATATAGAAATTGGTACTGGAATGGGTAGAACTGGAATCCATCCAAAAAGAATAGATGAATATATTGATAATGTTTTAAAATATAAAAACATTATAATAGATGGTATTTATACTCATCTATCTTCTGCAGATATAGACATAGAATATACAAAGAAACAATTAGATTCTTTTGATTATGCAGTAGATAGAGCTAAAAAAAGAGTAGATACTATAAGATACGTTCATTCTCAAGCATCAACAGGAATATTAAATTTTAATGAAGGAAAATACAATTTAGTAAGAGCACGGTCTTATTATGTATGGAATATATCCAGATGATAGTTTTAAAAATAAGATTGATTTAAAGCCAGTAATTACTAAATTTTCATCAAAGATTACTTTTTTAAAAACCGTTCCTAAAAATTTTAGTATTGGTTATAGTAGAAGTTATATAACAGATAAAGAAACTAAAGTTGCAACAGTACCAATTGGATATGCAGATGGACTTAAAAGAATATTATCTAATAATTATGAAGTAGCAGTAAATGGGAAAAAAGCTCCTATTATAGGAAGTGTTTGTATGGACTCATTTATGATAGATGTAACAGATATTGATGTAAATGTAGGAGATGAAGTAATTATTTTTGATAATGAAAATATTACTTTAGAAGAATACAGCTCAAAATGTAAAACTATCACATATGAAGCAATATGTACGATATCAGAAAGAGTACCAAGAGTATTTATTTAAAAGATTGGAGATATAATGTTAAAAGATTTATCAAATGAAAATATAATTCATATAAAAGGAAAATACTTAGATTATATAAAGTTTAGAAAGCTAGAGAAACTTGGAGTAAAACATGCATATACTTTAAAAAATGAAGGAATTAATTTTAAATCTCCAAAAGAAGAAATTGGTGAAAAAAGTTATAGATTACTTTGCAAAGAATTAGAATTAAACTATGATAATTTAATAAGACCAGATCAAAGACATACAAATAATATAAAATGTATAGATAAAATATATTCTGAGGATGAATTAAAAGAAATAGATGGGGTACTAACAGATAAAAAAGACACTATACTTACTACTACAAATGGAGATTGTATTGTATATCTTTTATATGATCCTATAAAAAAAGTAATAGGAAGTGTACATTCTGGTTGGAGAGGAACTACTAAAAGAATTATAGAAAATGCAGTAAATACAATGATAAATAATTATAAATCAAATGCAGAAGACATTATAGTATGTATAGCTCCAAGTATTAGAAAGTGTCATTTTGAAGTAGAAGATGATGTGAAAAAAATATTTGAAGAGAAATTTAAATTTACAGGAAGACTAGACGAATTTATATTTAAAGGTAAAAAAGAAGGAAAGTATTATATAGATACAGTATATTTAAATAATATTCTATTAGAAAACCTTGGAATAAGAAAAGAAAATATAATAGATTCTGGAATATGTAGCGTATGTAATAGTGAACTTATTGGTTCTTATAGAGTACAAGGAATAGATTTTACTAGAGCTACTGGACTTATTTGTTTATAAATAAATATAATTAAAATAAGAAAAAATAAAAATAAAAATTAAAATTAAAAGAAAATAAAAGAAAATAATAAAAAGAAAAAGGATGTATTTAAAATGTATGATAGTTTTGAAGAATTAGAAGAGGCTATAAAAGACTGCAAAAAATGTAAGTTATGCAATAATAGAAATAACATAGTGTTAGGCTGTGGCAGAAAAGATACTAAAGTAATGTTTATAGGAGAAGGCCCAGGAGCAGATGAAGATATACAAGGAATTCCGTTTGTTGGAAAAGCAGGAAAACTTATGAATATGGCTTTTGAAGCATTAGAGATAGATAGAGAAGAAGTATATATTGCAAATGTAGTAAAATGTAGACCACCTAATAATAGAAATCCTGAAAAAGATGAACAAGAAGCGTGCCTTGATTATCTAAGAAGCCAAGTAATGCTTATTAAACCTAAAATAATAGTACTTCTTGGAAGCATAGCACTTAAGACTATACTTGGAGAAGAATATTCTATTACAAGTAGCAGAGGAAAATGGGTAGAAAAGAAAGGTATTTTTTATATGCCAACATTTCATCCAGCAGCACTACTTAGAGATGAATCTAAAAAATTAGATTTTTATAATGATTTAAAAGAAGTAAAAGAAAAGATGAATAACATTTAATAGAAATAAATAAAGTATGCTAATTTTTTTAAATAGCATACTTTTATATTTTTTATTATTTTCTAAGTAATTTTTATTTATTAATCACCAAATATGAAAGAAGTTATAGCATTAAATAATTGTTTTAATTTTCCAAACTTAGATGCTGTTGTTTTAACAGGAACTAAAGCTAAGTTTTCTTTTGGAATATTTATATCAATGATTTCACCATATTTTATTAATTGATCTCTTTTAAATGCTACATCTTTCATAATTGCACAATAAAAATCATTGTAGAAAGTATAATCTGATGTAGATACAACATAATCTTTAAATTTATATATTGAATTTTGAAATTCTCTTATATCATTAAATGATTTTATATCATTAAACATTTTAGTAAAGCATTTATCAATTATTAAATCTTGTATAGATAAGAATAATCTTTGTATATGTTGCTTTTTAGTTTCTAATTGCTTATTTAAGAATTTTAGTTTTTCTTCGCTTCCTTCAAAAACACTTATTTTATTAGATAAGTTTGAAGCTTCTGTTTCTGCACTAAGTAATTTATCAAGTCTTTTTGATATTTCTAAATAAGCTTCTTTGCTAGACATGCTAGAAAATGTATTTTTAAATATATCATTACTTAAAAGTGTACTATGATATAAAGGATAAGTTCCTGTAAAATACATCATTTGATTTAATATAGCACATTCTAAAGGATAATATTCTGGGCTTATAGAGTTTAAGTTTATTCCATAGTATGTTACTGAATCTACAGGATTTTTTGTAGATATAGATGCCATAAGTTGAACAGCAGCTTCATTTAAAGCAAGTCCAACTTTAGTATTTAAATCATAAAGTCCAAGTTTTACAAGTTTTCCTCTATTATCATAAAGCTCTTGAATAAAATGAATACATTCATGTATTGCAAGAGTATTAATATCGTTTAAATCTAAATTTTTATTGAAATATATGGCGTTTCTATTATATACGTATTTAGCACTAGCATTTTCATCTGTCATTTTTGCTGTATACATATCAAGTCTTGATATAGATACAAATAAATCACTTTGATTTAAATGAAGTTCAGGAAAAGAATCACAAAGTTTTTCAGATATATTCTTTGCGATTTTATTTATATGTAAAGTGTCTAGTTTTTCTATTTCGTCTAGCCCTTCTTTTTTCAAAAGGTAATTTATATCCATAATATCTCCTAAATTTAACTATAATTAATATTATTGTACATTTAATTTACAAAAAAAAGTATAACAAATAAGTATTTTTTTTGTAACAATATTATTACATAAAAAATAGTATAATTTTATGACATAAAAAATATAATAAAAATAGAAAAAATGCTTAGAAAACAAACAAATTTAAAGATTTTTTTGCTTTAAAAATTTTATGTAATGAAAAAGACACAAATTTTTTATATTTTTAAATATAAAATCTCTTGCTAGCTAGTCCGTAGCAAAAGAAAAATGAATTTTGATTAAAATTAAATTATTCTTAAAAAAAGACTCTTGTATTAATAAAAAAATATATGTAAAATGTGCCCATGAAGTTAGTTAGAGTATAAGACATAAAAATATAATATTATATAATAACTTAACATAAATTGATTAAAATAATTGACTAAATTAAGTAACCTGTAGTATAATAGTCATATGTAAAAAGGAGAAATGCGTTATGAGTATGAGAAAAAAACTAGTAGTGGTTATGTTAATTGTCTTAGTATTATTATGCTTGACAAAGTCAAATGTTATGGCTGCTTCATTTAAGACTTCATTCAGTCCAACTACAGCTGTAGTTCAACAAGGAAGCACTGTAGAAGTAAGTATCAACATTTCAGATATTGATGCTGGAAATGGTATTTATAGTTTTACAGGTGTACTTGAGTATGATACAGAAGTATTTGAAACATTAACAGATAGCAGTATAGTAGTTGCAAGCGGATGGAGCAAAGATTTTGATCCTCAAGCAAATAAACTAACAATGGGAAGAAATGGTTTCACTAGTGAGAATTTAACACTTGCAACAATAACATTAAAGGCTAAACAAACAACAAACGCAACAAATGCAACTTTAAAATTAACACAAATTAAAGCAAGTGGTCCTGAAGGAGACATCGATGGTACAGATATAACATGTAGTGTTCAGGTACAAAGTGGTGGAGTAATAATTCAACCAGATCCAGGAGCTAATGAAATTGTAGATCCAACAGTTAATGAACCACAAGAAAATCTTACAAATGAAGTTCAAAACATAGTTGCAAATGAAGATAACTCATCAAACTCAGATGTTCCATATACTGGAGCAGAAGACTACATAGTTCCTTTCATGGCAGTTGTAGTAATACTTGGAATAATATCATTTATAAATTATAAAAAAATAGATGATGAGAATTAGATTTAAAAATTAAGAGAGAACTTAAAATTAAGACATATTCTTTTTTGAATATGTCTTTTTTGAATTTAAAAATAATTGATATACAGTAAAATTTGATTGCTTGAAATGGAATATGAAATAATATATAATCAAAAAATAAAAAATAAAAAAGGAAACATTAAAATAAAAATGGCAAAGAAATTATTAATAACAGAGAAACCAAGTGTAGCAATGGAGTTTGCTAAAGCTTTAAAAATAAATACAACTAGAAAAAATGGATTTCTAGAGTCAGATGAATGGCTTATAACATGGTGTGTTGGTCATTTAGTAACAATGTCATATCCTGAAAAATATGATGAAAACTTAAAAAGATGGAGACTAGACACGCTTCCATTTTTGCCAAAAGAATATAAATATGAAGTAATTAAAGGTGTTGAGAATCAGTATAATATAGTAAAAAGCCTTCTTCTAAGAGAAGATGTAGATACAATTTATGTATCTACTGACTCTGGAAGAGAGGGAGAATATATTTATAGATTAGTAGATAGTCAAGTTGGAGTAACAGGAAAGAATAAAAAAAGAGTATGGATAGATTCTCAAACAGAAGAAGAAATTCTAAAGGGAATAAAAGAGGCAAAAGATTTATCAGAATATGATAGCTTATCTAATTCTGCATATTTAAGGGCAAAAGAAGATTATTTAATAGGAATTAATTTTTCAAGATTATTATCTATCATATATGGAAGAAGACTTGCAAAAGAACTTTCAGAGGAAAGAGTAAGTATATCAGTTGGAAGAGTTATGACTTGCGTGCTTGGAATGGTTGTTTCAAGAGAAAGAGAAATTAGAAATTTTGTAAAAACAAAATATTATAAAATAATAGGTGAATTTGGAAAAGTAGAAAACTCATTTAAAGCAGAATGGAAAATATCTGATAATTCTGCCTTAAAAGATTCTCCTAAATTATATAACGAGTCAGGATTTAAAAAAGAAGAAGATGCTAAAGATTTTATAAAATCTTTAGAAAATAAAAAAGCAATTATATCAGATATAAAAAAAACAAAGCAAAAGGAAAATGCACCGCTTTTATTTAACTTAGCAGAAATTCAAAATGAATGTACTAAAAGATTTAAGATAAAACCAGATGAGACATTAGATATAATTCAAGAATTATATGAAAAAAAGCTTGTTACTTATCCCAGAACTGATGCTAGAGTCTTATCTACAGCTATTGCTAAGGTTATTTCTAAAAATTTAAATGGTATAGCTAAGAATTTTAAAGATGAAGATATACAAGCATCTATTAAAAAAATGGTTTCTGAAAAATATAGTACAAATCTAATTAAAACCAAGTATGTAAATGATTCAAAAATAACAGACCATTATGCTATAATTCCAACAGGACAAGGGTTTGAAAATTATGATAAATTAGATGATTTAAAAAAAGATGTTTACAAGCTAATTGTAAAGAGATTTTTAAGTATTTTTTATCCACCTGCTGAGTTTAACAAGATAGCAGTTACTGTAAAAATTGATAATGAGGAATTTACTTGTAATAGCAAAGTATGTATAAATCAAGGATATCTAGAAGTAATAAAAAATGAAAATCCAGAAGATAAAAAAGATGAAAACATGGATATATTAAAAGATCTTAAGAAAAATGATGAAGTACAAATTATTAACTTTGAAATAAAAGATGCAGAAACTTCACCTCCTACTAGGTATAATTCTGGATCTATGATTTTAGCTATGGAAAATGCAGGAAAGCTTATAGAAGATGAAGAATTAAGAGAACAAATCAAAGGTGCAGGTATTGGTACTAGTGCAACTAGAGCTGAAATCATGAAAAAGCTAGAGAGAATAAATTACATAAAAATAAATAGTAAAACTCAGATAATAACTCCTACTGAAAAAGGAGAAGCAATATATGATATAGTAAATTTATCTATGCCAGATATGTTAAATCCAGAGCTTACTGCTAGTTGGGAAAAAGGACTAGATATGGTAGCAAAAAAAGAAATAGAACCAAGTATTTTTATGGAAAAACTCGAAAAATATATTAAAGGAAAAATTAGTAGATTAGTAATTCCTATGTAAGGAGAAGAGAAATGAAACTTACTACTCAAGAAAAAAGAATATTTAATATAAGTGATGAAGCAGATGCATTTCAATTATTCAATGGTGTAGAAAATGGACTTCTTAGATTTTACGATATGGAAGATTGCGAAAATGAAACTTTCTTGGTTACAAATAACTTTTTAAAAAGATTGCTAATGGAAGTAGCTAAAAAAAGAAATTATAATGTTTCTGGAAATGAAAGATATGATGTAGATGAACTTTTAAAGAAAATTATAAGAGTACCAGATTACATGGAAGATATGGATCCACTTTATTATAAAGATTATGATAAATTTGATGAATATTTTAGAAAAAACTTAGATGGAAAAAATGCAAAGCAAATGAGCACTTTTTTAGCACATTTTGAAGAATATGGAATGAATGATGGATTTAGATCTTTTTTTGCAGATCGCATTCCATTTATGTTAGATAATTTGCAAAATTTATATTATGAAGTAGCAGAAGTAGATAAAGATAGTTTTAAATTTTTCGATAATCCGTTTGATGTAACTGAAGAAACAAAAGAAATGCTAGATGATTCTTTTTTTGGAATTTGGGATGATATAGTAGAAGAAGAGGGAATAAGAATACAAAATGAACCAGAATATGAAAGCCATAAAAAAGAAAAGAAAGATGAAATTACAGAGGAAAAAATAATTGATTTAATTAAGTTTTTAAATACATGTCCATTACTTATTAAATATAGAGAAAATGGAATGAAACTTACAGAAAAATATAGGGAAGAAGCAGATAAGAAAAAGCTTGATGAATTTTATTTAGATAAAGAATTTACTAAAGACTTAAGAAGAATAATGTGTCATGACAAGAAAAAACATGTATATTATTATCATGGAACAACAATACTTTCTGATGCACAAAGTATTATGGAAAAAGGACTTGGAATGATGAGACAAGATATATTATCTACATCATATCCAGAATTTAATGCAGATGGAGTTATACTTTATACAAATGGATTCGGCGGTGAAATAGGAAGGGATGCTGTAGTTATTATAGATAGCCCTATAAGCTTTGGAAAACCAAAAGATGTTGTAGAAAAAATGCCAGAGGGAAAGAAAATTCCTTTTTGCCCATCAGGACTTCAAGGATTAAATGGAAGACCAGAATATATAGTAGATCCAAAATATATAGTTGGATATATAGATAAAGTACATAAAAAAGTTGTATTTAATCCAAGATATTATGATTATGATAGAATAAATCAAGAGGGCGCGGAAACAAGACCAAAAAGACTTGGATTTTCAGCAGAAAGAATAGCTGAGGCAATAAGAAGATTTAATCCTAGAATATTTGAAAAAACAAATCAAAAAGATAAATAAAAGAGGAAAATTAAATGAATTTAGAAGATTCTTTTGAAGAAGTATATGAAATTTTAAGTTATATGGATAAAGCTACTGTAATGAAAATACCAGAAGAAATTTTAGAATTAATAAAAGAGAGAAGAAATCAAGATTATAAAACAAGTATAGATAAAGATAATATATTTGATGAGAAGAATTTAAGCAAAGAAGCAGTAGATATTTTATGTTATTTAGAATATAAATATATAATGGAAGATGAAGAAAGAGAAAACGTAGATAAAATAAAGTATGATATGATAAGTAGAGAAGAAGAGGAAAAGAAAAAAAGATTTGATGTAGAAAATTTATTTAAAAAAAATTAAAAAAATAAAAGAGGTTATATTTTTATATAATCTCTTTTTAGTTCACAGATTATGTTTAATTTTCATAATATATACCAAATTTTTATTTTTTGGAGGTATATTATGAGATATATAGTAAAAGGCACAAAAAAACTAGAAGGAAGAGTAGATATTTCAGGTTCTAAAAATGCTTCTTTACCAATTTTGGCAGCAAGTATTTTAAATTCTAAAACAACGAAGCTATACAATCTTCCAGATATTAAAGATGTAAATACGACTTTAAATATTTTAGAACTTTTAGGATGTAAAGTTACAAAAAAGAAAAATAAAGTAATTATTGATTCGTCTAACATGGACAAATTTGAGATTCCATCTAATTTAATGAGAGAACTTCGTTCATCTGTTATTTTAGCAGGTGCAGTAATCGGAAAATTTAAAAAGGCAATTTTTTCTTATCCAGGCCGGATGTGAGATTGGTGCAAGACCAATTGATCTACATATAGAAAGTTTTAAAAAAATTGGTATAAATATTATAGAAAAAGCTGGATATATCATATGTGATTGTGATAAAATAAAGTCGGCAGAAGTGCAACTTGATTTTCCAAGTGTTGGCGCAACTGAAAATATAATTCTAGCTTCAGTTCTATCAGATGCAGAAATCATTATAAGAAATGCAGCTATGGAACCAGAAATAATAGATTTAGCAAATTTTTTAAATAGAATGGGTGCTAAAGTATATGGAGCTGGAACTAATTTTATAAAAATAGTTGGAGTAAAATCACTTAAAGACATATCCTACAATATAATGCCAGATAGGATAGAGACAGGAACTTTTCTTTCAATGGTTGCCGCATCTTCTGGAAGTTTAGTTTTAAATAATACTAATTTTAATCATATAATTCCAGTTTTAGATAAGTTAGAAGAGGCTGGATGTAAAATTGCAAAAGAAAAAAATAGAATATATATAGAAGCCAAAAAAAGAATAAAATCAATTGAAATAAAGACATTACCATATCCAGGATTTCCAACAGATATGCAGTCTATATTCTTAAGCATGTCTACAACTGCAAAAGGTACATCTATAATTACTGAAAGCATATTTGAAAATAGATTTAAATGTGTACCAGAACTAAGTAGAATGGGTGCTAAAATTAAGATTGAGGGAAATACAGCAATAGTAAAAGGTGTAAGAAGATTAACTGGTGCAGAAGTTAGAGCAACAGATTTAAGAGGAGGAATAGCACTAGTTGTAGCAGGACTTACTGCTTCAGAGCAAACTGTTGTTGATAATGCTGAGTTTATTGAAAGAGGATATGAAAAGTTAGAAGAAAAATTAAATGGTATTGGAGCTTATATATATAAAGAGAGGTGATATTAAAGTTTGAAAAAGGATAAACAAAATAATTTAGAAAATAAATTCAATTTTGACAACGATTACTTTATTGGAATCTCTGATAATAAAAAAGATAAAAAGGAAAAAAATAAAAATAAGAAAAACAAAAAAGATAAAAAAAATAGTAAAAAAACTAAACTTAAAAATAAAAGCCAAAAAAAGGTTGATGTAAATAAATTTGAAAATGCTACAGTAGGTGTTCCTGTAAATAAAAAGATAAATAAAAAATTAATGATGCAAGAAAAGAAAAAGCATAGAAGAATAATTATTGCAAAAATTGTTTTACTTTTAATTATATTAACAGCAATAGTTGCATTTTTATTTATATCTCCAACATTTAATATTACTCAAATAGAAGTTAATCAAAATTCAAAGATAAGTGCAGAAAAGATAGAAAGTATTTCTGGACTTCAAAAATATAAAAATATATTTAGATTTAGTAAATCAAAGATCATAGAAAATATAAAAAACTCCGAACCATATATTGGAGAGGTTAAAATAAAAAGATTACTTCCTGGAAAAGTACAAATTGAAGTTCAAGAAAGAACTGCTGTACTTCAAATAGAGCTAGAAGATAAATCATATGCTTATATTGATAAAGATGGTTATATATTAGAGTTTTCTGATGAAAAACTAGATTTTCCAATAATATATAAACCTAAAACTAATTTAGAAAATATAAAATCTACATATACTGAAAATAAAGTTACAGCAAGACTCACAGAGACAGATTTAAATTCAATAGGTCTTTTACTTCAAGTAAAAGATATTATGAAAGACTACGAGATGGATTCATTTATAGTAGGATTTACAATTTCTGATGAGAATGATTTAGTTGTAAATTTAAATGAAAAACAAAATAATAAAAAAGTATATTTAGGGGACTGCTCAGATTTAAATACTAGAATTTTATATTTAAAAGAAATTTTAGATAAAACAAAAGGGGAAAAAGGTGAAATCTTTATAAATGGCAGTTTAAATAAAGATGAACATGAAGTATATTTTAGAAAACAAGTGTAAAGGAGGCCACTCAAAATTGAAAAAGCATTATTTACTAATTGGAGTTCTATGTGTAATTATAGCTAGCTTAATTACTGTACAAGTAAAGACTGTAGATAGTTGGGACATGAGTACTTCAAGACAATCAACAAAAGAAAAAAGATTAACAGATAGTATATTAAAAGCAAATGAAAAAAATGAAAAATTACAAAAAGAACGTGATAAAGTTTTAGCAGAACTTGAAGAAATAAGAGCAACTATAGCAGAAAAAAATGAGAATGCTACAGAAGTAGAGAAAAAAATTACAGAGATAAATAAATTACTAGGATATACTGATGTAAAAGGAGAAGGAATAGTAATTACTGTAAAAGATGGAATACCAGAAGATATGGAAGGATATGAATATAGCGTAGATTATTTAAGTGGACTTATGGTACATGATGGAGATTTAAAAGCTATAGTAAATGAATTATTTAATGCAGGAGCTCAAGCGGTTTCTATAAATGGTCAAAGAGTAGTTGCTCCAACTGCAATAAACTGTATGGGAAGTATTATTACAGTAAATGGAGAAAAATTAGGATCTCCATTTGTAATTAAAGCAATAGGAAGCAAAAGTGACTTATATGGTGGAGTAGTAAGACCTGGTGGATACTTAGAGAATATGGAATTTGAAGGTGTATCAGTAGAAGTAAAAGAAAACAGTAATATTAAAATAAATAAATATACAGGTGTATATAATACTGAACATTTAAAAAGAGTAGATTAGGAGGCATAGAATATGAAATCAAAAATGATTATGATGATAACTGTTGCTATTATTTGTATTCTGCTTACTAGTATAATGTTCGTTCAATTTAAGACTATAGATGTAGTAAAAAAATCAGGACTAGGTAATTCGGAAAATGAGCTAAGAGCAGAACTTACTGATAAAACAACAGTAAATAATGAGCTTGAAGCAACACTTGAAGATGAAAAAAAGCAACTAGAAAAATATAATAATGATATAGAAGATGATAATGCTTCAGTAGATGTATTAAATGAAGATTTATCAAAGCTTGAACTTCAACTTGGACTTACTAATGTTGAAGGACCTCGGAATTATACTTACTATAGAAGATGAGGAAAATAATGTATCTGCAAATGACTTGCTAAATATAGTATATGAATTTAAATATGCAGGAGCAGAAGCTATATCAATTAATAAAGAAAGAATAGTTGGAACATCTGATATATTTGATGTAAATGGAAGAATACTTGTAAATGGTACTAGAATAGAAGGACCATATGAAATAAAAGCAATTGGAGATATTTCATATTTAGAGAGTTCTATAAATAGTAAAGGTGGATATAAAGACGACTTAGAGGCAGACGGAAAGAAAGTTTATTATGAGAAAAATGAAAATATTCAAATCGAAAAATATGATGGCGTAATGGAAATCAATTATGGAAAATAGGAGGTAAAATATGATTTATATTACTATAATAATAAGCTGTGTACTTGGAGTAATTTTAGGACTTAAGTTACCAACAATTTCTTATTCATATTCTGGATATTTAGCAATTGCAATTGTTGCAGCTCTAGATTCTGTATTTGGAGGAATATCATCTTCACTTACAAAAAAATTTGATATAAAAATATTCGTTACTGGATTTTTTGGAAATGCAATTTTAGCTATGCTACTTACTTTTTTAGGAGAAAAATTAAATGTAGATATTTACCTTGCTGCTGTAATTGTTTTTGTAGGAAGAATGTTTACAAATTTGGCTATTATAAGAAGATATTATATAGATCTATTATCTAAGAAGGCAAGTCAAAAAAATTCAAAGAGAAGAAAGACAGAATATGTAGAAAATAGGGAAGAAGAGGATCTTGAAGAAAATACTTAAAGGTCATTTAAAAAAATTTTTAAAAGTAAAAATAAATGATATAGATTAGAAAAGAAATTGTAATTTTCTAATCTATATTTTTTACATAAAAAAATAATATTTTATGGCGAAAAATGTTGATTTTTTAATAGAAATGTTATATATTATAATAGCGTTGAAAAATAAAAATTACAAAAAGATTACAGCAGTATTACAAAAAAGTCACAAATCTATTGACTTTTTTCACAAAATATAATATTCTTAAGCAAATAAAAAAGATGGAGGAATAAACTTTGGCGATAGGTGATATAATTGTGGGTATCGATATTGGGACGTCAAAAGTTAGCGCAGTTGTTGGAGAGATAAATAACTTCAATCAAATTGAAATTATTTGTAGTACTAGCAATAAATGTCATGGAATAAGCAAAGGTAAAATCGTTGATGAAGAAGCAATTACTCATTCAATTGAAAAAACAATTGAAGAGGCCGAAGAAATCTCTGATTTAAGCATATGCTCAGCATATGTAAATATTCCAGGAAAGTATGTAACTATTGTTCAAAACAGTATCGTAAAAGACGCAAAAGATAAATACGCTGGAATATCTCTAAAGGATGTAACATCTGCAATGAATCTAATAAGAGATATTGAAATACCAGATGATAAGATTTTAATAGATATAGTTCCAGACAAGTTTATATTAGATGACGGCAAGGTAACAGATGATCCTATAGGAAAGTTTAGCTCTAGCTTTACTCTTCAAGCACAAATTATTTTAGCTGATGAAGAGTATGTAAAGACATTAACAGGAATTTTTAAAAGAGCTGGCATAGACATTGATGGAATTATTCCAAATACTTTAGCAGAGAGAAATTTAGTTTTAGATGTAAACGAACTAAATGATAATGTTATGCTACTAGATATTGGTGCAGGAATCACTGATATTGGTGTTTTCAATGGATCAAGTTATGTTTATACAAACACATTACCTCTTGGAGGAAATAATATAACAAATGATATTGCATATGTTCTAAATATTTCTACAGAAGAGGCTGAAAAATTAAAAAGACAGTATGCATTAGCTCTTAAATCTTTTATTGATAATGATAATAATATTGTTTTAAATTCATATATGGGCGGAGATTCAAGAACTAAAACTATAAAAAGTTCAGAACTAATTGAGATTATAGAAGCTAGAGTAGAAGAAATATTTTCTCTAGTAAATAAAGAAATAATAAATCAAGGAATAAAAAATAGTATAAATAATGTCATATTAGTAGGAGAAGGAATTTCAAACTTAAATAAAAGTGATATGGCAGGAAAAATTATTTTAAATCTTCCAGTTAAAATTGCTACAGGAAGACTAGTTACTACTGTAAAATCAACTTATAGAACAAGTTATGCAATAGTAAGATATGTAGCTTCTAGACCTTTTGCAGGTAGTGTTTCTAGTAACATAGATACAAGAGAAAATAAATCAGTTATAAAAACTGTAGCAGAAAAGATAAGAGAGTTTTTCTATTCTTAATATTTTAATTATAAAGAATAGCTTAAAGTTTAAAAAAAGTTTTTAATTTTAATAAATATATATAATATGTAAGGGAGGATCTACTTTATGATAATGGAAAATGATGAAGTAAATTATATGTTAGATGGAACAGCTACAATTAAAGTAATTGGCGTTGGAGGCGCAGGAAACAATGCTGTTAATAGAATGATTGAAGCAGGAATCAAAAATGTAGAATTTATATCAGTAAACACAGATAGACAAGCACTTCAATTATCAAAAGCACCAACAAAGATTCAAATTGGTGAAAAACTTACAAGAGGACTTGGAGCAGGAGCAAATCCTGAAATTGGTCTTCAAGCTGCTGAAGAAAGTAAAGCAGAAGTTGCAGAAGCTCTAAAAGGAGCAGATATGGTATTTGTTACATCTGGTATGGGTGGTGGAACAGGTACTGGCGCTGCACCAATAGTTGCTGCTACTGCAAAAGAAATGGGAATTTTAACAATAGGTGTTGTTACAAAACCATTTACATTTGAAGGAAAGAAAAGATTAGCCCAAGCAGAAAAAGGAATTGAGAATTTAAAAGGTAAAGTAGATACTTTAGTAGTAATACCAAATGATAAATTACTACAAGTAATAGATAGAAAAACATCAATAATCGAAGCTTTTAGAATGGCTGATGATGTATTAAGACAA
This sequence comes from uncultured Clostridia bacterium, assembly GCA_947628215.1. Lineage (GTDB taxonomy): Bacteria > Bacillota > Clostridia > TANB77 > CAG-508 > UMGS1994. The sequence continues at coordinate 27,232 of CANQYZ010000005.1, forward strand.
GGTGTTCAAGGTATATCTGATTTAATCTCTGTACCAGGACTTATTAACTTAGACTTTGCTGATGTTAAAGCTATAATGTTAGATAGAGGAATGGCTCATATGGGTATTGGTATTGCATCTGGTGAAAACAGAGCAGAAGATGCTGCAAAACAAGCTATTCAAAGTCCATTACTAGAAACATCAATAGAAGGTGCAAGAGGAGTTATTATAAATATTACTGGTGGAAGTGATGTTGGATTACATGAAGCAAATACAGCTGCAGAATTAATTCAACGCTCAGCAGATCCAGAAGCAAATATCATCTTCGGTTGCGTTCCAGATGATTCTATGGGAGATGAAATTTGTATTACAGTTATTGCTACTGGATTCGAAGGAGAAAATAATGATCCTATCGTAGATAGAGCAAAAGGAATTGTAAGAGATAACTGGGAAACACAAGTAAACCATATAGGAGTTTCAACAGGAAGAGGAAATAATGCAAATGATGGTTTAGATATACCAACATTCTTAAGAAAAAATAGCAACAAATAATATAATTAAAAATTAAAATTAAAATTAAAATAAAAAAATCTAAAAACATATAAAAAATTACATATTATAAAATTAGCAAATCTCTATACTATAAACATATAAAATAGAAAATAAGTTCGAAATCTTGGCGGAAAAGGACTTGTTTTCTATTTTTTTGTATAAAAAATAAATTTAAAGTAGATGAAAATGATAAATAAACTTATACAAAACGACAGTATTTTTAAATAAAAGAAATTAAAATAAAGATATTAATTACATAAGATAAAGAGGATAGAAATGGTTTTATATTTAGATATTGTTATTTTTAAAGAATTTATAATGGATGCAATAATTGTTATAACTTCTATAGCAGTTCTAAAGAAAAAAACAAATAGTAAAAGGATTTTTTTAGTATGTCTTATTGGAACAGTAGATACTATTATAGATTTATTTATAAAGGAGTTTACGTTAATAGTTATATTTAAAAAAATTCTAATTCCAATACTTATGATAAAAATATTATTTGAAACAAAAGATTTAAAAGAATTTGCAAAAGAATTATTTGTTTTTTATACAGTTTCATTTATTTATGGCGGGATAGTTACAAGCTTTATGTATTCAAAAAGCTTAAATTATTATTTAAGAAAAGGCATAAATTCATATTCAAATTATTCTGACATATGGACTTTAATAGCTGTTTTTTTAGGAGCGTTTTTAATTACAAAAACTTTTAAAATGGTTACTAAAAATATAAGAAAAGATAACTTAATAAGTAAGGCTGAAATTTGTATAAATAATGAAATTATAAAAACTAAAATATTACTAGACACTGGTAATTTACTTAAGGATCCAATTTCTAAAATGCCAGTTGTAATAGTTGAAAAAGAAATACTAAAGAAAGCTCTATATAACATAGAAGAGAAAAAAATATATTTAATACCATATAAAACACTTATAGCTGAAAATAAAGTGCTATTTGGAATAAAACCAGAATACATTAAATTAGATGCTAATGATTATGTATTTAAAGATGTAATAATCGGTTTATATGATGGAAAAATCAGCCAAAATAATAATTATTTTGGATTAGCCGGAATTGATTTTATTTAAAAGGAGTGAAGTGTATGTATGGTTTTAAAAATTTAAGAAAGAGCTTAAATTTAATTTATGCTAAGTATTTAAAAAATAAGGATTTAGAAAATAATTTACCGATATTTTATATAAATGGAAGTCAAACTCTGCCACCGCCACTTAGCCCTGAAGAAGAGGAGAGTCTTCTAAGCAAAATAGATGAAGAAGAATCTGACTCTAGAAAAATATTAGTAGAACATAATTTAAGATTAGTTGTGTATATTGCAAAAAAGTTTGAAAATACAGGAGTAGATTTAGAAGATTTAATATCTATTGGTACAATAGGTCTTATGAAGGCTATAAATACCTTTAATAACTCAAAAAATATTAAGCTTGCTACATATGCTTCAAGGTGCATAGAAAATGAAATACTAATGTTTTTAAGAAGAAGCAATAAGATAAAAGGTGAGATATCTATAGATGAACCATTAAATCAAGATGGAGATGGAAATGAGCTGTTACTTTCAGATTTACTTGGAACTGATGAAGATGTAGTCTATAAAAACTTGGAAGATGAAGTAGATAAAAGACTTCTAAAATCTGCTATGGAAAAATTAAATGAAAAAGAAAAAAATATTATGAATTTAAGATTTGGTATGGAAGGAAATAAAGAAAAGACACAAAAAGAAGTTGCTGATATGCTACGGTATTTCTCAAAGTTATATTTCAAGACTTGAGAAAAAGATTATGCTTAAAATGAGAAAAGATATTACTAGCAAAACAGGATAAATAAAAAAATAAACTCTTCATTAAAGAGTTTATTTTTTTATTTAAAGATTTAAATTATTCATTTATAGGCTTTTTTTCACCATTTGCAATCATTTCATCAATAAGTTTTGCTATAACTTTTCTTTCATCATAAGGGTATTTAACACCATTTCTCTCTAGATATAAATCATGTCCGAAGTCCTGGAATTACTATTATATCTTCAGGAGTTGCAACAGATATAGCATGTCTTATTCCTTCAGTTCTGTCTACTATTAAAGTATAATCTCCACCAGATTTTTTTACTCCAACTTCAATTTCTTTTAATATTTTAAGAGGATCTTCTGTACGAACTTGATCTGACATAAGTATTGTATAATCAGCAAGTCTTCCAGATATTTCTCCCATTATAGGACGCTTTGCTGCATCTCTATCACCACCAACGCCCCAAGCACATATTATTCTTCCTTTAGCATAAGCTTTTACTGATGTTAATATACTCTCTAGACTAGAAGGAGTATGAGCATAATCTATTAAAATTGTAAGTCCAAGTTTATTTGGGACTAATTCATTTCTTCCAAGTACTCTTAAATCTTTTAATGCTTTTCTCATTTCATCTGGAGTGACTCCAAATTCATGAGCTATACTTATTGCTCCGAAGAGAATTGTAAACACTAAATTCTCCCGGTATTCCAACTTCTATTTGTTCTTTTTTGCCATCTATATTCATTGTAAAATCGATACAAGATGGAGTAATTTTAAGTGTATCTAAATCTGCTGTTATATCAGCTTCATTTCTTATTGCAAAAGTTTTTATTGGAATATTTGTTATAGTATTTTTTAGAGTAGATACTGTTTTATCATCATTATTAATTATTCCAAGTTTACACATTCTAATTAAAGATGATTTACATTCAAAATATTCTTCCATACTTGCATGTTCATTTTTACTGATATGATCTTCTGAAAGGTTTGTAAATAAACCAATATCAAAATCACAACCATAAACTCTGTCTAGCTTCATTGCTTGTGATGATACTTCTATAATTACAGCATCACAATTAGCTTCTGCCATTTCTGCAAAATGTTTTTGGATTTCTGGGCTTTCAGGTGTAGTTCTGTCAGTATCTTCTAGCTTTTCATCACCAATATATACAGCAATACTTCCAATAAGTCCTACTTTTAAACCATGTGCTTCAAGTAAAGCTTTAGTCATAAATGTTGATGTTGTTTTTCCTTTAGTACCAGTAATTCCAATTAATTTAAATTTTCTTGATGGATTATCATAAAAAGTACAACTAATTATTGCTAATGTTCTTCTTGTATTTTGTACTTTAATTAGTGGGATAGTAGCATTAATGCTTTTTAAATCTGTTTCTGGTTCTACTATTGCTGCAACAGCACCATTTGCTATTGCTGATGATAAATAGTCTATACCATTTGTTTTATAGCCATTTATTGCTACAAATAAGCCACCTTCCTTAATTTTTCTTGAGTCTGAATGTATATTTGTTATATCTAAATTTAGATCACCAACAGTTTCTATTACTTCTAGACCCTTTAATAAATCATTTAGTTTCATATAGTCATCCCTCCAATCCAAGATTACTACAACGTGTATTATATAACTATTTTTAGGACTTGCATAGTACTAAATAAAAACAATAATATAAAGAAAGTAAAACAATATGAATTAAATCAAAAAATAAAAACTCTCACTATAAAAGACTTAAGTGAGAGTTTTTAGTATTTTTTCCATGTTTATTTTTTTAATTCATCTATTTGTTTTTGCAAATTATTAACTTGCTCTTCTAATTCTTGACTTTTAATATAGTAGCTCCTACATTCTTTGGTTTTATCAAGGAAAAAGTGTAAATTTCTATAAGCATTTTCTCTATAATATAATGCTATACCAATAGAAAATGAAAGAGCAATTGTAAGTAGAATTACTAGAACAATTAAAATTTTACTCAATTTATTCATATAGCATCATCTCCTAACAAAAAATATATTTAAATATACTACTATTATACCATATATTGGATATTATGTAAATTAAGCACTATATATGAACAAGAAGAATGTATTTTGAATCTACATAAATTGACTAAAAGCCTTATTTTATAGTATAATATTCGTTAGAGGTTTTTAAAATGGGAAAGATTTTTGATTGGAAAACAAATATAAAAGAAAAAGAACTAAATGAAGTAATAAGCGTCCTAAATGAGGGAGGCTTAGTTGTGTTTCCAACAGAAACTGTATATGGGATAGGAGCAAATGCTTTAGATGAAAATGCTTCTAAAAAGATATATGAAGCAAAGGGACGACCTTCTGATAATCCTTTGATAGTTCATGTATCAGATAAGAAAATGATATATGACTTAACAGAAAATATATCTTTAGTAGAACAAAAACTTATAGATGCTTTTATGCCAGGACCATTTACATTAATTTTAAAGAAAAAGTCTAAAATACCTTCCTCAGTGTCAGCAGGATTAAACACAGTGGGAATCAGAATGCCAAGCAACAAAATAGCACATACTATAATTGAAAAATTAGGAAAACCAATAGCTGCTCCAAGTGCTAATGTATCTGGAAGACCAAGTGGAACTAATATAGAAGATATAAAGTATGAGCTATTAGATAGAGTCTCCATTATGATAGATGGTGGGGATACAGATATTGGACTAGAATCAACAGTAGTAAAAGTAGAAGATGATATTCCAGTAATATTAAGACCTGGAAAAATATCAAAAGAAGATATCGAAAAGGTAGTAAAAGAGGCAAGAGTAGATAAAAATGTATTTGAAGAGCCTAAAGAAAATGCTGTTGTAGAAAGCCCAGGAATGAAGCATAAGCATTATGCACCAAAAACAAGATGTATATTAGTAAATTATGAAGATAAGAAAAAACAATTAGAAGAAATAAATAAAATGATAGAAAACAAAAACGCTTGTGTTATAGGATTTAAAGAACATAAGCCATTCATAAATACTAATAAATTTATTAATATTGGGAAAATTGATAATTTAAATGAAATATCAAAGAATATTTTTTCATCATTAAGAAAAGCTGATAATATGAATTGTGATTTAATTGTTATAGAAGGAACTAAGAAAGAGGGAATAGGACTTGCAATAATGAATAGATTAATTAGAGCTTGCAACTATGATGTAAAAGAATAAATATAGAAGTTATATGAAGTAAAGTAGAAGTAATGAATTTTTATATTTACTTGTCTTAAAATGTAATTTAATATGACTTATTTATTTTGATAATTTTATCAATTCCTATAAGAAAAACGATATACGAAAGTATATTATTTAAGCTTACAAGGAGGGAAATTATGAAAAAAGTAGGAGTATGTACTTTACATGATGCTGCACCAAACTTTGGCGCAACATTACAAGCATTTGCAATGCAAGAAATCTTAAAAGATTTAAATTATGAGGCAGAATTTTTAAAATTTAAAAACAATGAAAAACAAAAATTAGAAAAAAATAGAATAAAAAGTATTATAGATAAAGACTTTATAGAATTTGGAAAAACTAAAAATAAATATAAAGGAGTAGATACAAGAAATATATGCATAAATAGTAGACTTAAAAAATCAAATGTTTTTCTAAATATAAGTGATGATATATATGATAAAAATGATATATATGAAAGTATTATTATAGGAAGTGATGAACTATGGAACATAAATAACCCATCATTTGAACATAGAAAAGAATATTATGGATATGATTTAAATTCAAATAATATTTTTACTTATGCACCAAGCTGTAATACAACTAAAGTAGAAGAATTTCAAAATTTTCATTCAAATAAAGTAAATTTTGAAAACTTTTCTAAACTTTCAGCAAGAGATTATAATACAAAAAATCTTATAAAAGAAATTACTGGAAAAGAAGCATCTCTAGTTTTAGACCCAACAATGCTTTTAGATTCTTTTGATAAATATGCTATTTTGCCAGAAGAAAAAGATTACATTCTAATATATGATTATAATGTGCCAAAAAGAAGAAAAGAGCAGATAAAGAAACTTTCAAAAATAAAGAATTTACCAGTTTATTCAATAGGATTTTATTATCCTTGGGCAGATAAGAATATAGATGCAAATATATTTGAATTTTTAGGATATATGAAAAATGCAAAATATATAGTTACAGCAACATTTCATGGAACTATATTTTCAATTTTAAATAAAAAACAATTTGTTTCATATGCGTGTGTCGGTTATAAAATAGAAGATATATTAAAAAGATTAAAGCTAGAAGAAAGAGATGCATCAAATAAGGATATATTAAGTATAATTGATAATCCAATAGACTATGAAAAAGTGTATGAAATACTTGAAAAAGAAAGAAGTTTTTCAAGAGATTATTTAAAGAAAGCGTTGAAAGGTATATAAAAATGAATTGTTTAGAAGTAAATTATGAAAAATGTACAGGATGTATGGCATGTATAGATAGTTGTCCTGTATCTGCAATTTCGCTTGAGACTAGCAAAAAAGGTTTTATATATCCCAAAATCGACAATGATATTTGCATTAAGTGTGGGTTATGTGATAAAATATGTAAGACAATATTATCAAATAATAAAAAAATAAATAATACTTTAATTCCTATCAAGATATATGCTGCAAAAAATAAAAATGAAAGTATAAGAAATAGAAGTTCTTCTGGTGGGGTTTTCTATGAACTTACAGAATTGATACTAAAAAATGATGGATATGTTTGTGGGGCTATATATAATGATAGATTTGAAGTAGAACATGTTTTGACAAATGATAGAAAAATAAGAGATAAAATGCAAGGTTCAAAATATGTTCAAAGCAATATGTATAAGTTATATGAGAAAATAGAAGAAAAATTAAAACAAAATAAGAAAGTTTTATTTTCTGGAACACCTTGTGAAGTGGCAGGAGTATATAAATTTCTAAGATGTAAAAATGTATGCTTAGACGAACTATATACATGTGATATTATATGTCACGGAGTACCATCTCCAAAAATTTTTTCTGACTATTTAAAAGATTTAGAAAATAAGTATAATTCAAAAATAGTAGATATTAATTTTAGATACAAGGAAAATAACTATACACAAAATATTAAAATTGAATTTGAAAACGGCGAAAACTATATAAGTAATTATTTTAAAGGTGATTATTTCTATAATTTGTTCCTTAAAGATTATATATTAAGAGATTCTTGCTATAGATGTGATTATGCAAATATGAATAGAATTTCTGATATAACAATAGGTGATTTTTGGGGAATTGAAAAATCTATAGATAACTTTGACGACAAAAGAGGAGTATCTTTGGTTTTTATAAATACTGATAAGGGTAATGGAATTTTTTCAAAAATTTCTGACAAGTTCAATTTAATAGAAAGCAAAGAAGAAGATTGCATGCAAAATAATTTAAAAAGACCATGTAGAATTCCACAGAATTATAACAAAATGTGGAAAACGTACATTGAAAAAGGTTATTTAGAACTTATAAAAATGATATAAATATGCATTCTTCTAAGCTGCATAATATTTCTCATAGGTATTATGTGGTATAAAAGGAGGAAATATGAAAAACGAAATCAATATGGGAATTGGGTTTGTAACCGGAAGACCTAATGTATGCGAAATTATTAATGCATATTATAAAGAAATATTAGAACAGGTTAAAAGATATGAAAAGAAAGTAAACGTAACATTTTTTATACTATATGATACAGAATACTTAAATACAAAAGCAGATGATTTTTACAATATCAATTTAGAAGTATATGAATCAAAAATAAATATAGTATATATTACACCAGATAAAATAAAAGAAGAGAGACATTTAATAAGACAAAGATATGATTTAAATGAGGAGGAAGCAGATTTAATATTTGGACATGGACATGCTAGAGGAAGAAATACATTAATGTATTATGCATTAAAAAGTGGAATTGATTATCTTCTATTTTGGGATGATGATGAATATCCAAGAGCTTGTCTTAAAGCTGAAGATGGTTCAGTTTATTGGAAAAAACAAGATAATGTCCTAAAACATATTGAATATATGGAAAAAGAAAATGCTGATATTACTATTGGATATCACTGCGGATACATTTCTCCAATACCATATATGGAATGTGATGAAGATGAAGAAGGATATGTAACAAGATTTATAGAAGCAATTGGTAATGAAGTAGTTACATGGAAATCAATTAAAGAAAAATTTGAAAAAGATGGTGGAGTTACTTTTGCAAATCCTGATATTGCTGATGGAAAAGGTGCTTATGAACAACAAGCAGTAAATGGTAGAAAATTTGTAGTTGGATCAACACTTTGTTTAAATCTAACACATCTTGAAAAAATACCAGCTTTCTATAATCCACCAGGAGCTAGAGGAGAAGATACATTTTTCTCAACAGCATTTGATGATGTAAAAATAATAAAAGTTCCTTTATATCATTTTCATGACGGTTTCTTAAAATATAAAGAAATAATGGCAGGAGAAGAACCAAAAAAATTAAGAGTTATAAAATCTTCTGAAAAGAATATTGAAAAGAGATTCTTAAAAGCAAGTCAAGGATGGATTAAATATAAACCATTATTTATGTATATAACAGATCCAGAAAATTATGAAAAAAATATAAAAGAAGTATATAATAATTTAAATAAAAGTATTGAAGAAATAAACAATCTATTTGATAATTCTAACTTCTTAGTTTTAGTTGATAATTTAAAAGAATGTGATGAAAACGTTAAAAAACATTATGCAGATTATATTGAAACAAATAGAATTTGGGGAATTATTAAGGAGCATGAAAAAAGATGGAAAAAATAAAATTTAGTATAATTATGCCAGCATATAATGCTGAAAAAGAGATTGAAAATGCAATAAGATCAGTACTTGAGCAAACTTATAAAAACTATGAATTTATAATTGTAGATGACTTATCACCAGATAATACTTTTAATATTATAAAAAAATATGAAAGTGATAATTTCAAAGTCGTAAGACATACAGAAAATAAAAAAGCTGGTGGAGCAAGAAACACTGGAATTAAAATGTCAACAGGAGACTACATATTATTCTTAGATTCAGATGATATGCTTGCTGATAAAGATGTACTTCAAAAACTAAGTGATGTAGTAGGAGAAGATAGACCAGATGTTGTATATCTTGGATTTAGAGGAGTAGGTGGTGTAATACAAGGTGATTTTATACCAACTGCTGAAGGATCAATAAAGGAAAATAGAATTAGTACTTGGAGATATGAAAATGTTTGGGATGTTCTATGGAATAGAGAATTTTTAATTAATAATAATATTCTATTTGTAGAAGATAAATTCTTTGAAGATTTTGTATTTTACTATAGAGGAGTATTAAAAGCTAATACTTATAAATATGTTGATTTTATAACACATATCTATAGTAGTGGAAGACCACAAAGCATGACAACTGCTATATCTGCAGTAAAACTTAAAGACTTATATTATAACATGATGTGCTTATTAGATGTTATAGATGAGGTAGAACCTAAATATAGAACATATATAGTAGATGCATTAAATAGAAATAATAATTATATGAATACTTTAATTGAACGTTTAAGATAATTTCCTTTAAGATAAAATTAAAAAGTATCGGAAAAATAAAATAAAGAAAAAATATAAAAAACAATATTAAATTAAAAAGAAATAAACTAAAGTTTTAGCTAAAGTTTATTTCTTTTTGTTTATGTTTTGGTTTATTATTATTATTATTATTTTTTTTTCTTATTTCTTTTTTATTATATTCTTTTTTCTTATTTTTAATTTATTTTAAGTAAAATTTATACTTTTTATAATATTCTTCATAAAGCTCTTTATTTTCTAAACTAGAATTATTATTTTCTAGGGAATGCAGATATTCATATATACTTAAAAACTTATTATCTAGCTTATCTAATATTTCATCTTTATTTTCTACAATCACATCTACAGAAGAAATCTCTTTTCTAAGAGATAATATTATTTTTAAATATTTTGTACAAGCTTTTTTAAGTAGAATATTAGAATTTATATTTTTAAAAAAGCTTAAGTAGTTTTCATATGCATCCATTACATTTAATCTACTTAGATTATAATTACTCTTTAATGTATAAGTCGCTTTTTTAATATTAGCATATAATATCTGATTAGAAGATATTATTTTTTTTGCATTATTAAATAATTTGTATGTTACAAAATCATCTTCATAATTAGAATCGTTTGGAAATTCTATATTTCTTAAAACGTCTTTTTTATATAACTTATTCCATAGTACTTTTTCTTTAAGTGAAACTTTTTCGTTTTCATCAAATATTCTTTCTATTGCTTTTAGAGAGGAAAGAATCTCTTCTTTTTCTTCTTCTTGTTTTGGAACTTCAAAAGTATCCATATTAAATTTCATTTCTGGAATAGATAAAAATTCACATTCAGATATGTTTGCATCATATTTTTTTAGTATTTTAAGCATATATTCAATATAGTTTAGACTAATAAAATCAGTTCCATTTATAAAGGTAATATAATCTCCGTGAGCTTTTGTAAGTGCGAATGATTTCATATTAGTATTATCTAAAAAATTATCATTAAATACTTTTATTCTAGCATCCATATTTTCATATTTTTTGCATATTTCTAAAGATGAATCTAAAGTAGAATCTACAACTAAGATTATTTCTAATCTTTGATAAGTTTGATCTATTATAGACTCTATGCAATTTTTAATTAAGTTTTCATAATTTTTTACTGTTACTATTACAGATATAAGAGATGGTTTTTCTTCATGCATGAGTCTTTTAACATTATTTGACATTTCTTTTTCAAAAAAAATACTACTTTTTTTTCGTTTATAATTTTTTCCATATTTTTCACCTATGAGTATTATAACATTATAAAGAAAATTGAGCAAATAGTTGTTAAAATAAGAAAAATAGTGTAAAATAGATAAAGATTATTTTGATTTTAAGGAGCTTTTTGATGTATTTAATAGTTGGACTTGGAAACCCTGAAGAAGAGTACAAAAATACAAGACATAATATGGGTTTTGATACAATTAATAAAATTGCTAAAGAATTAAATATTAAAGTAGATAAAGAAAAGTTTGAAGCTTTATATGAGACTTCTCAAATTGGAGATGAAAAAGTAATTTTAGTTAAGCCACAAACATATATGAACTTAAGTGGAGAGTCAGTTGTAAAGTTTGTAAACTTTTATAAAATTCCTTTAGAAAATGTGCTTATAATTCATGATGATTTAGACATAGAAGAAGGAAAAATAAAAATTAGAAAGTCAGGAGGTCCACGGAACTCATAATGGAATGAGATCAGTATGTAGTAATCTTTCTTCTGAGAACTTTCCAAGAGTAAGAGTTGGAATAGGACAGCCTATGTATAAAATAAATCTAATCAATTATGTTATTGGTAAAGTTGATGAAGAAACTTTAAAGATTTTAGATAAAGCAACAGACACTGCAAAAGATGCAGTAATTGATATTATAAAAAATGGCATAGATAAAGCTATGAACAAATATAACTGAGGATGGTAAATATGAAAGAGCTAATTGTAAACGTTGTAGATGATACAGAAAATATTTTTTTACTAGAGGATGGAAATTTAATTGAAAAATATGTAGATTCAGATTTTATAAAAAGAATTGAAGGAAATATTTATATAGGAAAAGTACAAAATGTACTAAGAGGACTTCAAGCTGCATTTGTTAATGTTGGAGAAAATAGAAATGCTTTTATTCATTTAAAAGATATATTACCGAAAAATGATTCAAAATTAAATAATGGACAAGAAGATATAAGCGACTTAGATATAAAAAAATATGTAAAGATTGGAATGCCACTACTTGTAGAGATAAAAAGAGATGCATCAAATAAAAAGGGTGCAAGAGCTTCTACTCATATTAACATTCCAGGAAGATATTTAGTTTATATGCCGAACTCAACTTTTATTACTTTATCTCAAAAAATAGAAGATGAGAAGGAAAGAGAAAGACTTAAAAATATTGTAAGTAAGATTATTCCAGAAGGAGAAGGCGCTATTGTTAGAACTTCTGCTGTTCGGAAAGTCTGAAGCAGAGCTAAAAAAAGATTTTGATAGACTTTTGAGTAAGTGGAGCGATATTGTAAATACTGAATTTTCAAATGAAGAGATTCCAAAACTTATATATAAGACAAATGATTTACTTTGTAAGCTTTTAACAGATTTAGTAGATTATGATTTAAAGAAAATAACGGTAAATTCAAAAAAAGTTTATGAAACAGTAAAAACTACTTTAGAATATCTAGAGGTAAAAGACATAGAACTTGAATATAAAAAAGAAGATTTAATGTATATTCATGATTTAGCAAGGCAAAATGAAGAGGCTGAAGATAGAAAAATATGGCTTAAATGCGGTGGATTTATAACAATAGATAAAACAGAGGCACTTACAGCTATAGATGTCAATTCAGGAAAATATGTTGGAAATGAAAATTTAGAAGATACAATCTTTACAGTAAATAAAGAGGCAAGTTTAGAGATTGCAAAGCAACTAAGGTTAAGAGATATAGGCGGAATTGTAATAGTTGATTTTATAGATATGCATGAAGATAAAAATAAGGAAGAAATGATAAAAATAATGACAGATGCTGTAAAAGAAGATAGATCAAAAATTCAAGTAGAAGGTTTTACAAAATTAAATTTATTAGAAATTACGCGTAAACATATTTGTAGTAATTAAAATAAAAAAGGTGAAGAATATGAATGTAGGATTTGTATCATTAGGTTGCAGTAAAAACTTAGTAGATACTGAGATGTGTATAGGACTTCTTAAAGAAAAGAAAATGAATATAGTAAATAATCCGGAAGATGCAGATATTATTATAGTTAATACTTGCGGTTTTATAGAATCTGCAAAAGAAGAAGCAATAAACACTTTATTTGAAATGGCAGAATATAAGGAAAAGGGAAGATGCAAGTATTTAATTGCAATGGGTTGTTTAGTTAAAAGATATAAAGAAGAACTAGAAAAGAGTATGAAGGAAGTTGATTTATTTATAAGTACTGATGAATATGATAAAATTTGGGAAAAGATAAATGAACTTATAAAATACGAAGAAAAACAAAAAGATATTATGCTAGAGTATAATAAAAGAGTAATTACAACAGGAAAGAAGCTAGCATATCTAAAAATTGCAGAAGGATGTAGTAATAGATGTACTTATTGTGCTATTCCAGCAATTAGAGGACCATATGTAAGTAGAAACATGGAAGATATTTTAGAAGAGGCAAAAAAAATAGCAAAAGATGGAATAGAGGAAGTAATAGTAATTGCACAAGATACAACAAAATATGGATTAGATAACTATGGAAAGCCAATGCTTTCAAAATTGCTTAAAGAGCTTTGCAAAATAGATGGATTTAAATGGATAAGATTTTTATATGCTTATCCAGAAAGTATAGATGATGAATTAATAGATACTGTAAAAAATGAAGACAAGATTTGTAAATATTTTGATATTCCAATACAACATTTTTCTGATAAAGTTTTAAAAAGAATGAATAGAAAAAGTGATGGAAAGAGTATTGAAAAATTACTTGAAAAAATTAGAAAAGAAATACCAAATGTAATTTTAAGAACTAGTCTTATAGTTGGATTTCCAGGAGAGACAGAAGAAGACTTTTTCAAACTTTATGAATTTGTACATAGAGCAAAATTTGATAAACTTGGAGTATTTATGTATTCAAAAGAAGATAATACTCCTGCTGCAAAATTAAAAGATCAAATTCATTATATGACTAAAAAATCTAGAAGAAATAAAATAATGGAACTTCAAAGACATATTTCTAAAATAAAGCTTGAAGAGCATATTGGAAAAACTTATGAAGCTTTAATAGATGATATAACAGATGATGGGAAATATTACATCGGAAGAACATATATGGATATGGTAGATGAAGATGGTGTAGTATTTATAAAAAATATTAAAGCAAATTTAAAAGATAAATTTGTAAAAGTAGAAATTATAGGCGTTTTAGATTATGATTTAGAAGGAAAGATAGTAAAATAATAAAAAATTAAACTTAAACAAACAATAAAAAATTTAAAAGGAATTCTAAAAAAATAGAATTCCTTTTAAATATATATATTAAAGTAAAATGATAAATCAAATTATAAAGATCTTTCATCATCCTCAATAGATTTTGCTGCAGGTCTTTGCTTTACTTCAGCTGTGGAATCAGGTTCTAAATCTTCTTCATCTACTTCAAATTTTCCTTTTTCTTTGGGAATTGTAGTAGTAGAAATTTCTAAGTCTATAACATTTTCTCTAGAAGTACGGAAAGCTTGATCTATACTTTTGAAATCTATTTGAGAAAGACCAGCTTCTGTAGCTGCTTGCTTTTTATATGTATCTAAAACATCATCATCTTCTAAGTACTCATCGCCCATAGTTGAAGAAGAATCTGTGCTAAGTACAGAAAATAATGCTGAATTTGATAATTTATCTAATATTTTTCTTATAAAATTCATTATTGGATTGCTTTTTACTTTTGCTTCCATTTGTTTATTTACTCCTCTTAAAAAAATGAATTGTATATAAATACTATTATAGTATAGCATACTTTTTAATGAAAATCAAGAGTTTTAAAGCTTTTGCCAACATAAAATCATTGACATTTTAAGCCTTAAAAAGGTATAATAGAAGATACTTAAAGGAGAATTTTATTATGGAGTTAGAAAGAGCAGAATCAATAATAGAGGCTATTTTATTTTCAGCAGGTAGAACTGTCAAAGTCTCTGAAATAGCAGCAGACCTAGAATATACAACAGATGATGTTGAAAGAATTATTCAAAACATGATAAGTAAATATAAAGAAGCTTCTAGGGGAATTGAAATAATAAAAGTAGATGATGGTTATCAAATGGTTTCAAAAAAGGAATATTATGAGTATATATATCCTATTTTTGATAATAGAGTAAAACCATCATTATCTAATGCTGCGCTTGAAACTCTATCAATAATAGCATATAACCCTAAAATTACAAGAGCTGAGATTGAAGCAATAAGAGGGGTTAATTCTGATGGTACAATTTATAGACTATTAGAATATAACTTAATAGAAGATGCCGGAAAAGTTGATGCTCCAGGAAAACCAATGGGTTATAAAACAACTCCTGAATTTTTAAAGATGTTTGGAATTAGTTCTTTAGATGAATTACCTGAACTTCCAAGATATAGAATAGACGAAAATGAACAGATAGTTTTAGACGATTTTTCAGATGTATCAAAAGAGGAAGGAGAAGCTCCCGCTGGGGTAGACCTAGAAAATAATTTAGAAGCAGAAGAGAAAAATGAGAATAATGAGTAAAATTTATAGGGAGTGATTTTAATGAAAGAAAATAAAGAGGAATTTGTAAAAGAAATAACAAATATAGAAGAAGACTTTGCTAAATGGTATACAGATATAGTAAGAAAAGCAGATCTTGCAGATTATACAGATGTAAAAGGTTTTATTGCAATTAAACCTTACGGATATGCAATTTGGGAAAATATACAAAAAGTAGCAGATGAAAAATTTAAAGAGACTGGAGTTACTAATCTTTATATGCCACTTTTAATTCCAGAATCTATGCTAAATAAAGAAAAAGATCATGTTGAAGGATTTGCACCAGAAGTTGCTTGGGTAACTAAAGGCGGAGAAGAAGATTTAGAAGAAAAGTTATGTATTAGACCTACATCTGAGACTATAATGTCTACTATGTATTCTAAATGGGTAAGCTCTTGGAGAGATTTACCTATACTTGGAAATCAATGGTGTAGTGTACTTAGATGGGAAAAAGAAACAAGACCATTTTTAAGATCTAGAGAATTCTTATGGCAAGAAGGACATACAATTCATGAAACAGCAGAAGAAGCAAAAGAAAGAACTTTAACAATGCTAAATATTTATGCAGACATTATAGAAAACTATTTAGCAATTCCAGTTTTAAAAGGACAAAAGACATTAAAAGAACAATTTGCTGGAGCTGATGCTACATATACTGTAGAAACATTAATGCATGATGGAAGAGCACTTCAAGCTGGAACATCACATTATTTTGGTCAAAACTTTACTAAACCATTTGATATTAAATTCCAAAATAGAGAAGGAAAAGAAGAATATGCATATCAAACATCTTGGGGAATTAGTACAAGACTTATTGGTGGAATAATTATGGCACATGGAGATAATAGAGGACTTAAACTTCCTCCAAAAATCGCACCAACACAAGTAATTATAATACCAATTGCAATGCAAAAAGATGGAGTAATAGAAAAAAATGAAGAGCTTTATAACAGATTAAAAAAGAATTTTAGAGTAGAAATAGATAAAAGAGATAATTGCTCTCCAGGATATAAATTCAATGATGCTGAAATGAGAGGAATTCCAGTAAGAATTGAAATGGGACCAAGAGATATTGAAAATGGAAAAGCAATTTTAGTTAGAAGAGATACACTAGAAAAAGAAGAAGTTTTATTAGATAATATTGAAGATAGATTAAATGAACTTTTAGACGAAATACAACAAAATATGTATAATGAATGTCTAAAAAGAAGAGAAGAAAAGACTACAGTTGCATATTCATTAGACGAAATATTAAAAAATCTAAATGAAAACCAAGGATATGTTAAGACAATGTGGTGTGGAGATAGAGCTTGCGAGGATAAAGTAAAAGAATATACAGGAGCTCCATCTAGATGTATTCCATTTGATCAGGAAAAACTTTCAGATACTTGTGCAATATGTGGAAAAAAAGCTGAAAAAATGGTTGTATGGGGAAGACAATATTAATAAAGAAACAGAGGATAAAAAAATGAAGAGAGAAACAAAAGGTATTTTAATTCTAGTTTTTGTACTTATTATAGTTATTGCTTTTGGAGTATATGCGTATATTAGATATGATAAAAATTTAAAAAACACTAATATACCAGTAGAAGAAAAAGAAGAAGAGGTAGATGTTACTTGCTATTCATATGGTGGTGTAAATAAAGTAGCTTATTTAAATTATCAAGATGCAATTAAAGCATATGTAAAGGCATATAACGATTCAAATGGAGAAGCTTTAGCTAGTATGATTGATTTTGCAGCAAGAGATGTACTAGAGCATAAAGGCCTTGAAAAATTCGATGAAAATTTATATAAGATGGTAACTGATGTAGAAAATTATGAAGATGAATATTACAATAATAGTTTAGTAATTATGAATACTTATCTTCAAACTTCAGAAAAAACTTTTATAGAAGATGCAAATAATTATAAAGTAAAAATGACACTTGGAGAAATTTCAGAACTTAAACAAGTAGAAAATAGTAAGTATTTATATGAAGCTACTGCTAAAATAAAAATAAATGATAAAACAGCAAAGAAAAAATATGATACAACATCTAAAATAACTTTTGTATCTTATAATGAAGGAGAAAGCTTTTATATAATAAAATCAGAAGCTATAGAAAGTAAAGAGGTTAAATAGAAAATATAAAAGAAAAAATAATAAAGTACACTTATTTAATTTTTAGGTGTACTTTTTATTTGTTCTAAAATAGGACTTTTAAACATATAATTATTACTATATTAGTAGAATTTTAAAATTATTTTTTTATAATGTATTGACAAAAGAATAGTATGGGTATAATATTTTAGCAGACGAAGACAAAGAGTGCTAAAAAGGAGGTAATAAAAATGATAAAACCATTGTCTGATAATGTTTTAGTAAAAATGAAAGATGAAGAAGATACTACAAAAAGTGGTATTATTTTAATGGCTTCAAAAGAAAAGTCTCAGGTTGCTGAAGTAATAGCAGTAGGTCCTGGAGCTAAAATTGATGGAAAAATAGAGGAGATGAATGTAAAGGTAGGAGATAATGTTTTACTTAATAAATATGCAGGAACAGAGATTAAGTATGAAGGTGAAAATTATATTATAATTAGACAATCTGAAATACTTGCTATAGTTGAAAAATAAAAAATAGGAGGTTTTAAAAAGTTATGGCAAAAGAGATTAAATACGGAGAAGATGCTAGAAAATCTTTATTAGATGGTGTAAATAAATTAGCAGATACAGTAAAGGTAACACTTGGTCCTAAAGGAAGAAATGTAGTATTAGATAAGAGCTTCGGTGCTCCACTTATTACAAATGATGGTGTTACAATTGCAAAGGAAATTGAATTTGAAAATGCATATGAAAATATGGGTGCAGGACTTGTTAAAGAAGTTTCAATTAAAACTAATGATGTAGCAGGAGATGGTACTACAACAGCTACTGTCTTAGCTCAAAAAATGATTAAAGAAGGCGTTAAAAATATTGCAGCAGGTGGAGATCCAATGGCTATTAAAAGAGGAATGGATAAAGCTTTAAATGTTGCAATAGATTCTCTAAAGAATATTAGTTCAAGTGTAAATGGAAAAGAAGATATAGGAAGAGTAGCAAGCATATCTGCAAACAATGAAGAAATAGGAAATCTAATTGCAGATGCTATGGAAAAAGTATCAAAAGATGGAGTAATTACAATTGAAGAATCAAAGACTTCAAATACTGAAGTAAAAGTAGTTGAAGGTATGCAATTTGATAAAGGATATATTTCTCCATATCTAGTTACAAATACTGAAAAAATGGAAACAGTAATGGAAAATCCTTATATACTTTTAACAGATAAAAAGATTACTAATATCCAAGAAATATTACCAGTATTAGAAGAATTAATGAATCAATCAGGAAAACTTTTAATCATAGCTGATGATATTGAAGGAGAAGCTTTATCTACACTTGTACTAAATAAACTAAGAGGAGTATTAAATGTAGTTGCAGTTAAAGCTCCAAGTTTTGGTGATACAAGAAAAGATATATTAGAAGATATTGCTGTTTTAACAGGTGGAAAAGTAATTACAGAAGATTTAGGACTAGAATTTAAAGATGTAACAATTGCTGATTTAGGTAGAGCAAGACAAATAAAAGTACAAAAAGACAGTACAATTATAGTAGATGGAGCAGGAGATAAAGAACGAATAGCAGATAGAGTAAAACATATAAGAGCTGAGATTGAAAATACTTTAAGTTCATATGATAAAGAAAAACTTCAAGATAGACTTGCAAAAATGTCTGGTGGAGTTGCTGTAATAGAAGTTGGTGCTGCAACAGAAGTTGAAATGAAAGAGAAAAAATTAAGAATTGAAGATGCTTTATCTGCAACTAAAGCTGCTGTAGAAGAAGGTATAGTTGTAGGTGGAGGAACAGCTTATATTAATATAATTCCAGAAGTTGAAAAACTACTTGATAAAGTGACAGACGATGAAAAAATTGGTGTAAAAATTTTACTTTCTGCTTTAGAAGAACCAGTAAGACAAATTGCAACAAATGCAGGACTTGAGGGAGCAATTATTTTAGATAGAGTAAAAAATGAAAAACCAGGAATTGGTTTTGACGCTAAAGAAGAAAAATATGTAGATATGAAAAAAGCAGGAATTGTAGATCCTACTAAAGTAACAAGAAGTGCTCTACAAAATGCAGAAAGTGTTGCTTCTATGATACTTACAACAGAAGCTGCTGTTGCAACTAAGAAAGAAAAAGCTGAAGCAAATGGTATGGCAGGAATGCAAGACCAAATGATGATGTAAAAAATAAAGTATTCAAGATACGAAAAATAAATTATTAAATAAGTAAAAAGAGAAGAAACCTTTATTTAAGATTTCTTCTCTTTTTTACGCTGTTTTTTATTTTTATTTTTATTTTTATTTTTTTTATTTTTTTATTTTTAATTTTTTAAGGTTTATTTTTTTATTTTTTATTTTCTTTATTTTCTTAATTTTAATTTTCTTTTTTAATTATTATTTTCTTTATTTACTTTTATTATTTAATGTAAAATTAGCAACAACCATTATTGTTGTTTCCGCAACAACAGAATATAATTATTAAAAGAATAATTATCCATAAGCAGTCGTTACCATTACCAAATCCACCACAACTTCTATTTTCTGGCATCAAGATTCCCTCCTTTAAAAGTCACTTTAAATCATTCGTATATGTTATATATTATTCTTGAACTTAAAATGTGTTACAAAATGGACATTTCTAAAATAAAAAATATAAAAAAAGTAGTACAAAAAAAGATTTTTTAATGATATAATTTAGCCACAAATGTAATAATCATTTTGGAGGATTTAAATGGGAAATATAGTTTTATTAGATGACTTAACAATAAATAAAATAGCAGCAGGTGAAGTTATTGAAAGACCGGCTTCTGTAGTAAAAGAAATGGTAGAGAACTCAATAGATGCAGGTGCTGATAAAATTACAGTAGAAATTAGAAATGGTGGTATTTCTTATATAAGGGTAACAGACAATGGAAAAGGAATAGAGCAAGATGATATGGAAATTGCATTTGAAAGACATGCTACAAGTAAAATAAGAAATGCTGATGATATTATGAGAATAACATCTATGGGGTTTAGAGGTGAGGCTTTAGCGAGTATCGCAGCAATAGCTCATGTTGAAATGTTATCTAGAACTAAAGATAGCAATATTGGTCATAAAATTGTTGTAGAAGGTGGAAATACAGTAGAACAAAGTGAAACTGGATGCCCTGTTGGAACTACAATCACAGTTACTAATTTATTTTTTAATACTCCAGTAAGATATAAATTTTTAAAGAAAGATTTCACTGAATCTGGATACATAGAAGATGCTATTACAAGACTTGCTCTTGTAAATAGAAATATTTCTTTTAAACTAATAAATAATAATAAAACAGTTATTCAAACAAATGGTGATGGCGAAAGAAAAAGCGTAATTTATAGTATATTTGGAAAAGATGTTGCAGATGCAATATTAGATGTCGATTATGAATTTGAAGGAATGAAAATAACAGGTGTAGTAGGTAAGCCTGAAATTTCACGTTCTAATAGATCATCACAATTATTTTTCGTAAATGGAAGATATATTAAAGACAAAACTTTATCTGCAGCTGCAGACCAAGCTTTTAAAGGAATGATACCAATAAACAAATATGGATTTTTAGTTTTAAACTTAAGCATTAATCCAGAACTTGTTGATGTAAATGTTCATCCTGCAAAACTTGAAGTTAGATTTGAAGAAGAAAATAAAGTATTTAAAGCAATGTTTCATGCAATTAAGTCAGGACTAGCAAAAGGAGAACTTATAGAAAATGTATCAAAAGAACCAAGTAGCACTCAAGAAATAACTTTTAATAAGAGTAGTATTTTAGAAGAAGAAAAGCATGAAAAACATGAGAGCCTATTTAATACAGCAAAACATTCTTTTAAAAATATGTTTTCTAAAAAAGAAGAAAAAGAAGAAGAAAATGAATTTGATGATAGTACAAAAGATGAAAATGGCGAAAAAGAAAATCTATTAGAAGAAATATATAAATTTAGAAATGGTCTAAAAGAACTTGGAATTTCTGAAGTTACTTCTCCTGCAAATTATGACATAAATAAGCTAATAGAAGAAAGCGTAAAAAATAAAGAAAATGAAAAATTAAATGAAGTAGCAAGTGATGAAAAAACAGAAGAAGATAATTTAGATTCGAATGATTCTCTTGAAGAGACAAAGAGAATTGATATTACAGAAATAGCTGAAAAAGAAAAAAGTCAAGAAGAAGTTTTTGCAAGTCAAAATATTGTAAAAGAGGAAGAAGAAAACTTCGAGACTTCTATTCCAACAGAAAAAGATGTATTTGCAATGACAGCAAAGCTTATGAGCCAAAGAAATAATAAACTAGATGGAGAAGTAAAAGAAAACCAAGAAGAAGATAAAGAAAATCTAGCTGAAAATGCAAATATTGAGCAAAACATAGAAGAAAAAGAAGAAACAAAGCCAGATTTTAATGATATGTATAAGAGAATTTTCGGTGAGTCAGTAGCTAAAATTGATGATGAGACTGCAAGAAAAGAACTTACTGAAAATGAAAGAAGCATATTAGATGATATAAAGAAAAAAGTATTAAAAGATGAAAATATTGAAAATGACGAAAATAATGAAAATAACGAAGCATCAGATGTAAATAAAGAGAATGAGAATAAAGAAGAAAGCGAAAATCAAAGTTCTCAAGTAGAAAATAAAGAAGAAAATATAACTGAAAACTTAGAAGAGACAGAAGAACAAAAATATGTGACTACTCCACAAAATAATTTAGCAATAATGGATTTTGTATTAAACAAAGGAGAAAGTGAAAAACTTCCAGAGTTTAAAGATATGGAAAGCGGAGATTACAAATTTATTGGAATTGTATTTTCAACTTATGTAATAATAGAATTTCATGGAGAAATGTTTATAATAGATCAACATGCAGCTCATGAGAGAATCATGTATGAAAAAGTTAAGAAAAACTATTATAGTGAGACTGATAAAGATTCTCAGCTTATGCTTATGCCAGATGTTATTTCTCTTTCACATAAAGAAGCAATGCTTGTAAAAGAAAATTTATCTTTATTTGAAAAAGCAGGATTTACTTTAGAAGCATTCGGAGAAAACACAATAAAATTAACAGGTGTTCCAAATATATGTATGGATATGAATACAAAGCAGTTATTCTTAGAATTAGTAGATGAAATTGGAACTTATTCAAGAACAGCACTTCAAGAAAGAGAAGACAGATTTATTGCAACAATAGCATGTAAAGCAGCAGTAAAAGCAAATATGAAATTAGATGAAATAGAAGTAAAGAAACTTATGGATGAGCTTTTAAAATTACCAAATCCATTTACATGTCCACATGGAAGACCAACTGCTATAAAATATACAAAATATGATTTGGAAAGAAAGTTTAGTAGAAAATAAAATAACAAAAATAAAACTAGTAGGAGAAAAATTATGCAAAAGCCAAAAGTTATAGTTATTGCAGGTCCAACAGCATCAGGAAAAACATCTCTTTCAATAAAGCTTGCAAAGCAAATTAATGGTGAAATAATATCTGCAGATTCAATGCAAATATATAAAGATATGAATATTGGAACTGCAAAACCTACAGAAGAAGAAAAAGAAGGAATAACTCATTATTTATTAGATTTTGTATCTCCTGATAAAAGATATAGTGTAGCAGATTTTAAAAAAGATGCAGAAAAATCTATAGAAGAGATTTTAAAAAAAGGAAAAACTCCAATTGTAGTCCGGAGGGACAGGTCTTTACATAGATTCACTTATATATGGAATAGAGTATCCTGATATAAAATTTGATGAAAAATATAGAAATGAAATTTCTAAAATAGCAGATACAGAAGATGGACTTAAATCTTTATATGAAAGAGCAGAAAAAATTGATAAAGAAGCAATAAAAAAAATAAGTCCAAATGATAAAAAAAGAATAATGAGAATTTTAGAAATATATAATTCAACAGGAAAAACTAAAACTGAACTTGAAATAGAATCTAGAAAAAAAGGCGTAAAATACGATTTTAAAGTATTTGCAATTAATATGGAAAGAAGTAAACTTTATGAGAGAATAAATAAAAGAGTAGACATTATGATAGCACAAGGACTGGTAGATGAAGTAAAAGCTCTTTTAGAAAAATATAAAAACTTCCCAACAGCTATGCAAGGCCTTCGGTTATAAAGAAGTAAAAGAATATTTAGATGGAAAGTATTCTTTAGAAGAAATGATAGAAAAAATTAAAATGGAGACTAGAAGATATGCCAAAAGACAACTTACATGGTTTAGAAAAAACAAAGAAATTGTTTGGCTAGATGGACTAGAAGATGCACAAAATAATATAAAAATTATTTTGGAGGAATGATTTTGAAAAAAGTTAAAGATAAAAATAAGGTTATCGAATCGAAAAGCAAAAAGAATTTAATAGGATCAATTATATTTCTAGTTTTAACAATTATTATTCTAATCTTAGCATCTAGGACTATAATAGAATTATTTGAAGAGCCTTCTGAGGTATTTGTAGTAGAAGAGGGAACACTTAGTTTAACTGAGACTGCAGATGCTTATATCATTAGAAGTGAAACAGTTCTCCAAGGTGAAAATTATAAAAATGGTATGGAGAAAACAAAAAGTGAAGGCAAAAAAGTTTCAAAAGGAGAGACAGTTTTTAGATATTTAGTAAATGGGGAGAGTAAATTAAAAGAAAATATTGATAAGCTAAATCAAGAAATATTAGAAGCACAAGATTCAGAATTATTAAATAGTTCGGCTGATGTTCAAAACATAAAAAAAGAAATAAAAGTATTACTTACAAATATGTCTAAAACAAATAATATAGAAGAACTTCAAAAATATAAAAAAGAGATTTCAGAATGTAATTCTAAAATTACTTCAATACTTGGAACTCATTCTAAAAAAGGATCTTATTTGAAAGAACTTATAGATGAAAAAGAAAAATATGAAGATGAGCTTTATGATAATGCAGAAATAATAAAAGCAAGTCAGAGTGGAATAGTATCTTATAAAGTAGATGGATATGAGAATATATTTAAAACTGACAACTTTGACTATCTAAATAAAGAGTTTTTAGATAGTTTAGATTTAAAAGCTGGAGAGATGATTGAAAGCAGTGATGAAAAAGGAAAATTAATTACAAGTTTTGAAACTTATTTAGCAACAGTACTTTCAAGTGATGCTGCAAAAGAAGCAAAAGTTGGAGATAAAGTTAAAATTACTATTGGAACAAATAATACAGTAGATGCACAAGTTAAAGAAATTAAAGAAGAAGGAGAAAACGAAAGATTAATAGTATTTAAAATGATTAATTTATCTGAAGACTTAATAGATTTTAGAAAAATATCAATTGATGTTATATGGTGGAGTAGACAAGGACTAAAAGTTCCAAATTCTTCTTTAATCAAAGAAGGAGATTTGAATTACGTTATAAGAAATAGAGCAGGATATGATGTTAAAATTTTAGTAAAAGTACTTAGAACAAATGGTGTTTATTCATTAGTAGATAATTATTCATCTTCTGAACTTTTTGATATGGGATATGATGCAGATACTGTAAGAAACATGTATACAATAAAATTATATGATAAAATTAAGACTAATCCATAATTGTTACATAATTATTACAGACTTGTGTTTTTTCATTTACAAAAAAATAAATGTATTGACTTTATATCTTAAAAGATAGATACTATAATCAATATTAGATTAATTTTAGAGAATTTTTGGAGGGAAATTAAATGGCAAATGTTGTAGTAAACAAAATATTAGATTTTTTGGGAGTTCCAAACGAGGAACCAGAAAATGAAGAAGATCTTCTAGAAGAAAATGACTACTATGATCAAGAAGAACAAGATGAACCAGAAGAGAGAAGAGGTCTTTTTGGTAAAAAAGTAGTTAGTATGCCACAACCTCAACAAATAAAAATGAAAATTGCAAAACCAACAGCTTTTGAACAAGCTGAAGATATATGCATCTTATTAAGGGAAAAGAATGCAATTGTTATTAACTTAGAGTATGTTAATAAAGATGTTGCAAGAAGAATCCTTGATGTTATTAGTGGTGCTGTAAAAGTTCTTGATGGACATTTTGAAAAAGTTTCAAATTCAATATTTATAGTTGCACCATTTAATTATGATATAGTAAATGATATGACTCGTGAAGAAATTAAAAATAAACTTTCTGTATCATGGCTAAAATAATTTAAGTTTTCAGAATTAAATAAAATTTCAGGAGGGAAAATAAGCAATGTTCACACCACTAGACATAGAAAACAAAAGATTTCAAAAACAAATGATGAATGGATATAATGTTGATGAAGTAGATGACTTTTTAGATGAATTAACTATAGAATATGAAAAACTATATAAAGAAAATGCAGAGCTTAGATTGAAAGTTGAAAATTCAGATAAAGACTTAGAACAATATAAAAGCATTGAAAAAACATTGCAGAATACTTTACTTATGGCTCAAAAGTCAGCTGATGATATGAAAAATGTAGCAAAACAAGAAGCAGATCAAATTATAAAATCAGCTCAAGAAAAAGTTCAATTTTCATTAGATGAAATAACAAAGGAAACTGAAAACAAAAGAAGAGAACTTATTGATCTTAAAAAACAGTCAGATGTTTATAAAGCAAAAATGGAAGCATTACTTATTTCACAACTTGAATTATTAAAAGAAATAAACAATGAAGAATAATGACTAAAATTTTTAAAATTAGATAAGATAAATGTACTGAAATATCAGTACATTTTTTGTTTTAATGTCTATTTACAAAAGAATTAAACTTGTATTACATTTTTGTTAATCTTATTGACTTATATGGTTTTTAAAATAAAATATAAGTATAAAAAACGGGGATTTTAAGTTCATGAGAGTAATTAGTGGAAAGGCAAGAGGTACAAAGCTAGATACTTTAGAAGGAATAGCCACAAGACCTACATTAGATAGAGTAAAAGAAGCTTTATTTAATATAGTCCAATTTGATCTTGAAGGTAGTAATGTGCTAGACTTATTTGCTGGAAGCGGGTCACTTGGAATTGAAGCACTTAGCAGAGGTGCTAATTTTGTAGCTTTTTGCGATAATTCTTATAAGGCAGCAGATATAATTAAAAAGAATATAAAAAAGGTTCGATTTGAGGACAAATCAAAATTATATATATCAAATTTTGAAAATGCTTTAGAAAAGATGAAGAAAGATAACTTAAGTTTTGATATTATTTTTCTAGATCCACCTTATAAAACAGATTATATAAAAGAATCTTTAGAGCTTATAGAAAAATTTGAGCTTATGAAAAAAGATGCAAAAATAGTACTAGAAACAGATGAAAAAGATAGAATAATAACACAAATTGAAAATTTAGAATTTGACATATATGATGTAAGAAAATATGGAAGAGTATCTCTCATATTTTTGAAACGAAAGGGGTAAAACCATGGAAATTTTCACACTTTTAGAAACAATGGAAGAGATAATTGAATCAAGTAGGTCTGTACCTTTTACAGATAAATGTGTGGTTGATAAAGAAGAAGTTTTAGATTTAATAAAAGAAATTAGACTTAAATTACCAGAAGATTTAAAACAAGCAAAATGGGTGAGAGAAGAAAGAACTAAAATAATGCAAGAAGCTCAAAAAGAAGCAGACAATATAGTAAAAGAAGCAGAAAAAAGAATAATTTCTATGATAGATGAACATGAAATAACTAGAAAAGCCTATGATGAAAAAACAAAAATTATCGAAACAGCTCATGAGATGGCAAGAGAAATGTCAGAAGGAACAAAAAGCTATGCAGACAATATGCTAGGAGATATAGAAAATACTATAGATAATCTAGAAAAAGATATGGAAACAGTTCAAATGACAATAAAAGATGCTCTTGAAACATTGAAAAATAATAGAAAAGAATTGAAATAAATCGGGCATAAACCAAAAGAACCAGAAATAAATCAATAAAGATAGAAAGTATTGATTTCCGATTTCTGGTTTTATTTTTTAAGGAGGATAAATACAAGTTGGGTAGGAGAAAAGGAAGTAAGAATAAGAAAACCATAGCAAACAATAATAAGGCATCTTCTGGTAGAAGATCTACTAGACGCGTGCCAATGAATATAGATACAGTAGTAATATCACTTGTAATAATAAGTATATTATCTGCAATTTTAATATATACAAATGCTGGAGCAATAGGAAAAACATTAAGTCCAATTTTAGGTGGACTTATGGGTTCTATAAAATATGTAATTCCAATTGGAATTTTTATAATAGCAATATTTATGATGAAAGAAGATAATGATTATTTATTTTCAAAAGTTGCACAATTTGTAATCTTTTTATTTGCAGTAGCATGTATTTTACATGTAAATCAATTTTCAAAAATGAATATTAATGCAAATGCTACATTTGATGAATTAGTATCTGCAGCATATAAGCTCGGAGTTACAAATCAAGGTGGTGGAGCAATAGGAGCAATAGTTGGAGTTCCACTTTCTAATCTACTTAGCCCACTTGGAGCAACAATTATTTCAATAGGATTTGCAATTATATCTCTAGTTATACTTCTAGAAATCAAACCAACAGAAATACTTTTAGATTACATAGATAGAAGAGAGGAAAGAAGAGAAATTTTAGCAGATGAAAGAGCTCAGCTAAGAGAGAGAAGAGAAGAAAGAAGAATAAATAGAAGAGAAAGAGTAGCAGATTATGCAGGAGAATTAGTAGAACATGATAAAAGAGTTTTAGCAGATGAAAAATCATCTAAAAATGAACAACTAGAATTAATGCCTGATGAAATTATAATAAATCATTTTAATGATAATCCAGATAAGGAATTAAAAGAAGAACCTAAAAAAGAAACAAAAGCTTTTGGATTTTTTAAGAAGAAAAAAGAAGATCCAGAAGAGCTTGAAAATATATTCAAAAATAAAGCTCCTGAGAAAATGGAAGAACCAAAAAAAGTTCCTGAGGAGCAAGATGATATGTTCCAAATAGAAGAACAAGAAAAGAAAGATACAACAAAAGCAGTATTAAACTTAGAACATACAATGGCAGTAGAAGATGAAAATTATGAATATCCTCCTGTAAATTTACTTTCAAAAGGTGATAAAAAGATAGGAAAAGGAGGAGCAAAAGCTTTAACTGATACAGCAACAAAACTACAAAAAACTTTATATAGTTTTGGAGTATCTGCAAAAGTTGAAAATGTTTCAGTAGGACCAGCTATTACAAGATATGAATTAAAACCTGCAGAAGGTGTAAGAGTAAGTAAAATCGCAAATTTAGCAGATGATATAGCTCTAAATCTAGCAGCAGAGACAATAAGAATTGAAGCTCCAATTCCAGGAAAGCAAGCTGTTGGAATAGAAGTACCAAACAAAGAAAAAGAGATGGTACATTTAAGAGAAGTAATAGAAAGTCCAGAATTTGAGAATAATAAATCTAAACTTAGTGTTGCACTTGGAAAAGATGTAGCAGGAGACAACATCATTGCAGATATAGCAAAAATGCCACACGTTTTAATTGCAGGATCTACTGGTTCAGGTAAGAGTGTTTGTATAAATACTATAATCACAAGTTTTATCTACAATGCAAAACCAAGTGAAGTAAAACTTGTTATGATAGATCCAAAAGTAGTTGAATTATCTGTATATAATGGAATACCACATTTATTAATTCCAGTAGTTACAGATCCTAAAAAAGCAGCAGGAGCATTAGCATGGGCTGTTCAAGAAATGGATAACAGATATAACTTATTTGCATCTAAAGGAGTAAGAGATTTAAAAGGATATAATAGTGCAATAGAAAAAGAAAATTTAGGAGTAAAACTTCCACAAATAGTAATAATAGTAGATGAGCTTGCAGATTTAATGATGGTTGCAGCAAAAGATGTAGAAGATTCTATTTGTAGATTAGCACAAAAAGCAAGAGCTGCTGGAATGCATTTAGTAATTGCAACACAGAGACCATCTGTTGATGTAATTACAGGTCTAATTAAAGCAAATGTACCATCTAGAATTGCTTTTGCAGTATCTTCACAAGTAGATTCAAGAACAATTTTAGATCAAGTAGGTGCAGAAAAATTACTTGGAAAAGGTGATATGTTATTTTTCCCAACAGGAGCTGCAAAGCCTACTAGAGTACAAGGCGCTTTTATAGATGATAAAGAAGTTGAAAAAATAGTAGACTTCATAAAGAGAGATGGAACTCCTACATATGATCCTGATGTAATAGAGACAATAGAAAATAGTAATAAATCAGATAAAGAAAAGATAGAAGAGGAAGATGACGATGCAGATCCATTCTTACCAGAGGCAATTGAGACTTGTATTGAAATTGGAACAGCATCAGCATCATTAATTCAGAGAAAATTCAAAGTAGGATATGCAAGAGCTGCAAGAATAATAGACCAGATGGAAGAAAGAGGAATTATTTCAGGATATCAAGGAAGTAAACCAAGAGAAGTTCTAATGTCTAAAGAAAGATGGGAAGAACTTAAAATGATGCCAGGTGAAGGCTCAAATAATACAGAAGAATAATTTTTAAAGGGAAGGTTTTTTATATGAAAGGTAGATTTTTTTCTAAGCTAAAAGATTATAACTATATAATAGATCAATTATTAGAAAAAAAGAGCTTTAAGCAAGATGTAAAAAACCTTCTTTTAAGCATGCTCTATAAAGTCGAAACTTCTTATGATGATTATTCAAAAATAAAAAGAAACAATGTTTCAAAAAGTGATTTTATTGAAAATGTAATTATCAAAGCAATTAGTGAGAACTGTAATTATATTTATCTTGTAAATCCAAAAGATGAAGAAAAAGAAATACTAGAAAAACAAAAAGTACCAGCAATGACAAATGAAAGAGAAAAAAAGATATATGCTTATCCAACAGAAATAGCGCTTCTTTATGGATTAAGTGATATAAGACCTAAATTTTTCTTTATAGGTGATAAATATAATTATATAAGAAGACCATTTCAAAATATGTTAGTTGAAGGCTCTAATTTAAATAATACAGAAGTTATAAGAAATTTTAATGGTTGGTCTTGGAATAATGATACAGATATTAAAATAAATAATACTTACAATTGTATGTATCAAACTCTTATGCTTTTATTTGGACATGTCTTTTTAGAACTTTGGGAAAAAGACTATTCTCGGGAAAAAAGATTATGTGTCAGAGATAAGAGTAAGAATGGAAGAGGGATATAGCAAACATATTTCAGATGAATTTTATCTTGCTTTTTGTAATCTTTTAATAGCTTCTGCATCTGAAGAAGAGAAGAAAAGAGCAAGACAAATATATGTAAAACTTTTAACAGAATATGACAGAATGAAAGATAAAAATAAATTTGTTCTTTTTGTATCAGAAGAAAAGAAAAAACTTCAAAAAGAAATAGAATATATAACTAAAATACAAGATAATAGAGAACTTTTATTAAAAGAATATAATTTAAGAAATGAAAAATTACCTAAAGAAAGACAAATATTTAATATTAGTGAACTTATAGAAATACTAGATAGAGAGAAAAAAGAAAAGACTGAGACTATAAATATATTAAACGAAGAAGCAAAGCCTGCAAATTATAATTCTAAGAAAAAAGAACTTGAAGAAAAATTAAGCATATTAAAGCCAGCTTTCGATGAAACACAAGATGAATATAAATACTTAGTTAATCTGCAAAAAAGCTTTTTAAAATGCGTTTCGAAAGAAATAGAGGCAGCTGAGAAAAAGGATGATTATATAAGTTTAGTATATACAATAAGATATTACAGAAATTTATTTATAACTCAAAATAGTAAAATAAAAGATATACCAGAGCTTAATAATAATTTAAACAAAATTGCTTGTAAGTTAATTACTACTATGTGCAAAAAATCAATTTTTAATATCTTTTGCAAAGATATTGCTATGAACTATAAAATAATACTTCAAGCTTTAAATTCATCAATAGCAGATATTGACGATATTGATATTTGTTTAAAACTTGATGAAAATTCTAAAAAACTAAATATTGAAATTTACGATAATGATACTATAGATAGCACTATAGAAGTAGACTATGCTTTAGATAAAAAAGATTTAAGTAAAAAACAAAAAAAGCATGTTCCACTTGTAAATTTTTAAAGTAAGTTAGGGGGAAAATAAATGAATATTACTTTTTTAGGTGCGGCAGAAACAGTAACAGGATCAAACTTTTTAGTAGAAGCAGCAGGAAAAAAATTTTTAGTAGATTGTGGTTTATATCAAGGTAAAGCTACAGAAGAGCTTCAAAATACAGAAGACTTTTTGTATAATCCAGCAGATATAGATTTTATGCTTTTAACACATGCTCATATTGACCATTCTGGAAGAATACCAAAACTTTATAATGATGGATTTAAAAATAAGATTTATTGTACACATGCAACAAAAGACTTATGTAGTATTATGCTTCCTGATAGTGGTCACATTCAAGAAAGTGAAATGGAATGGAAAAATAAAAAAAGAATAAGAGCAGGAGAAGAACCACTTCCACCACTTTATACTGCAGAAGATGCAATAAAATGTATGGAACTTTTTTTCTCTGTTGGATATGATGAAATAGTAGAAATAACAGAAAATATACAAGTTAGATTTAATGATGCAGGACATATGCTAGGTTCTAGTATAATAGAATTATGGGTAACAGAAGATGGAAAAACTGAAAAAGTAGTGTTTACT
This sequence comes from uncultured Clostridia bacterium, assembly GCA_947628215.1. GTDB lineage: Bacteria > Bacillota > Clostridia > TANB77 > CAG-508 > UMGS1994. The sequence continues at coordinate 59,731 of CANQYZ010000005.1, forward strand.
GGTGATCTTGGAAATAATGATATTCCACTTTTAGATTCTCCAACTATGATAGATACAGCAGATTATCTTGTTATGGAATCTACATATGGAAATAGATTACATATGAGAAACGATGAAAAAGCGGAATTATTCTTAGATATTGTATCTTCTACTTTAGACAATGGTGGAAGAGTAATAATTCCTTCATTTGCAGTTGGTAGAACACAAGAAATTTTATATGAAATTGATAAGTTAAAAGAAACTCATATGGATGATGAAGCATTCCAGAAAAAGTATAAGACATTAATGAAAGTTCCTGTATATGTAGATAGTCCACTTGCAATTTCTGCAACAGAAGTATTTAAGAAAAACACAGATTTATTTGAAGAAGAGATTCAGGAAAAATTAAAAAATGGTGATCACCCATTAGAATTTCCAGGACTTAAATTTACTCCAACAGCAGAAGAATCAAAAGCTTTAAATGATGAATATACTCCAGCTATTATAATTTCTGCTAGTGGTATGTGTGAAGTTCGGAAGAATAAAACATCATTTAAAACATAATTTATGGAATCCCAATAATACGATTTTATTTGTTGGATATCAAGCCCCTGGTACTTTAGGAAGAACTATAGTAGATGGAGCAGAAAAGGTAAAAATATTTGGAGAAGAAATTTCAGTAAATGCAAGAATTGAATACATAGAAGGATATTCAGGACATGCTGATCAAGAATGGTTATTAAATTTTGTATATTCATTTATTAAAAAACCAAAACATATCTTTTTAGTTCATGGAGAGCCAGAAGGACAAGCAGTTTTGAAAGAAAAAATAATAGAAAATGTAAATATACCAGTTACAATTCCAAAGTTTGGAGAGAAATATAATCTTGAAGATGTTCCAAAACTTGAATCTGTAATAGAAAGAAGCAAGAAACTTGAAAATAAACAATTAAGAGTTGACTTATTAAATCAAATAGATAAATTAAGAGATGAGATTCAAGATGTTACAAGTAGTGAAGGTCTAAAAGACTTTAGCAAAGAAGATGCAGAACAAGAGATTAATGTTTTAACAAATAAAGTAGAAGACCTAAAAGACATGATTAAGAAAATATTAAATAAGTAGGCTTTGTAAGGAGTAAATTTATGAAATCAAAATATTATAATGATGCGATAATTGGAAATAAAAATATGACAGTAAGTATGTCAAAAACAGGGGAACTTTTAAGATTATTTAATAAAGCTCCAGATTATAAACAATTTTTTGAAGAGTTTCATACAGGAATAAAAGTAAATGATTCAGCCCTAATTTATTTACATGATGATGTAAATAATAACTACAATCAATATTATGAAAAAGATACAAATATATTAGTTACAGAAATATTAAATACTTACTTTAATCTAAAAATAATACAAACAGATTTTGTTATGATTAAAGATAATGTTTTAGTTAGAAAATATAAATTTGTAAATAATAACAATATTGATATGGATATGAAGTTTTTAATTTATTCAAAAGTATTTTCTAATATAAATAATGATACTTGCGGATATGTAAAAGAAGATGCATTACTTCAATATAATCATGATTATACGGTATGTACTTTTTCTAAAGAAAAATTATATTCATACCAAATAAACGGAGTAGATGAAGTAATAAAAAGTGGAGTAGTTTCTGGAAAAGATTATGTAGGAATGTCTAGAGATTCTGCTATTTATTATAACTTAAGTACTTTAAAACCAAAAGAAGAAAAAGAAATTTGTATATATATTTATATAAATGATAACAGTGAGAAATGTTTACTTAATGAATTAGATAGTGAATTAGATAGAATTAGAAAATTAAGTGTAGAAAAAGAATTAAATGATGCAAGAAAGTATTGGAAAAAATATTTAAAAGAACATAAGCTAATTGAACTAGAAGACAGTCCTAAAAATGAAAATATTAATAAAATTTATGATAGAACAATACTTCTTATGCCATTTTTAGTAAACAATGAAACAGGACGGAATTTCTGCAGGAGTAGAAGTAGATGAAGCAAAATCTAAATGTGGAAGATACTCTTATTGTTGGCTTCGAGATGCAATTTACATTACAGAAGGATTAGATGTGCTTAACATGTCTGATATAAATGATAAGTTTTATAAAAAATTTTGCAGAACTACTCAAAGCAAAAATGGTATGTGGGAACAGAGATTTTTTACAGATGGAAGACTTGCACCTTGCTGGGGATATCAAATTGATGAAACTGCAAGTGTTATTTATGGAGTATATAAACATTATTTAGTAACAAAAAATAAAAACTTTTTAAAAGATACACTAAAAATGTGCGAAAATGCAATTAAATTTTTAGAAAAATACGTAGATGATGTTTTAACTGAGAAATATGAAATGCAAAAAAGTTACGATCTTTGGGAAGAATATGAAGGGGTTAGCATGTATGCTATGTCTGCAATTTATGGAGCTTATGACACTATGATGAAAATAAATGATGAAGTTAAAGACATGTTTACATCTAATAGATTAAAGCTAGAACAAATTGCAAAAGAAAATGAAATGCTAAAGAAGAGAATAAGAGAACTTAAAGAATACATAACAGTTAAATTTTATAGTGAAAATACTAAAACTTATGTAAGAAATCTAGAAGAAGAAAAATTAGATATAAGCATACTTGGAGCTATTACTACATTTAAAGTATTTGCACCTAAAGAAAAGAAAATTTTAAATACAATAGAAAAAATGAATATGACACTTAGAACTTATACAGGAGGATATATAAGATATGAAGGAGATAACTATATGAATGGATATAATCCATGGCCTATAGCAAATCTTTGGATGGCAAATTATTATTTAGATGCAGGAGAAAATAAAAAAGCTTTAGAATGCTTTGAATTTGTTACTAAAACTTCAAGTGGACACGGATTTTTAGGAGAACAAGTTAATAATGAAACTAAAAAGCCTATGTGGGTAATAGGACTTAATTGGTCTCATTCAATGTTTGTTATTACTTTAAAAAGATTATATGATTTAAAATTAATAAAATAATTAAATTTATGAGTAAAAAAGTAATTATTAAATTAAAATAGTTACTTTTTTTTATGCATTTTGTGTAGTATAATTTGAAAAGAAAAGAAGGAGGAGTTAAATGGCAAAAATAAATAGTACAATTTATGTATGTAATAGCTGTGGATATGAGTCTCCAAAATGGCTTGGAAAGTGTCCTTCTTGTAATGAATGGAATACTTTTGTAGAAGAAAAAGTAATAAAAAGTGCTTCTTCTAAAAAAAATGAAATAAAGAAAGCAGCAGAAGTTACTTTATTAAACAATATAGAAAAAAAAGAAATTTCAAGAGTAAAATCAGGATTTGCAGAATTAGATAGAGTACTTCGGAGGAGGATTTGTAAATGGTTCTTTAACACTTCTTGGAGGAGAACCAGGAATTCGGAAAGTCTACTTTAATTTTGCAGATTTGCGATAAGATTGAAGGAGAAGGAAAAGTACTTTATGTTTCAGGAGAAGAGTCTGCAGAACAAATTAAGATAAGAGCAGATAGACTAAATATAAAAAATGATAATATTATGTTTTTAGGTGAAACTGACATAAATATAATTGAAAGTACAATAGAAGAAGTAAAACCTAAACTTGTAATAATAGATTCAATTCAAACGATGTACTCAGATGAGATAACCTCAGCTCCTCGGAAGTGTAAGTCAAGTAAGAGAAATTACTGCTAAAATTATGAGAATGTGCAAAATGCAAGAAATTACAACGATTATTATAGGACATGTTACTAAAGATGGAAGTATAGCAGGACCAAGAGTCTTAGAACATATGGTTGATACAGTTTTATATTTAGAGGGTGAAAGATATTTTTCTTATAGAGTACTAAGAGGAGTAAAAAATAGATTCGGTTCTACAAATGAGATTGGAATGTTTGAAATGAGAGGAGAGGGAATGTGCGAAATATCAAATCCTTCATCTGTACTAATCTCAGAAAGAGAAGCAAATACGGTAGGATCTGTTATTGTATCTAGCATAGAAGGTACAAGACCTATTATGATAGAAGTACAAGCTCTTACGGCTCCAACAGTTTTTGGACTTCCAAGAAGAACTGCAAATGGAATTGATTATAATAAACTTACTCTTCTTATGGCAGTTTTAGAAAAAAAAGCAGGTTTAAATCTTGGCTCACAGGATGTGTATGTAAATATAGTAGGTGGCATAAAAATTAATGAACCAGCAATTGATTTAGGTACAGTTATTGCAGTAGCATCAAGCTTTAAAAATGTTGGAATAAAAGAAGAGGTAGTAGCAATTGGAGAAGTCGGACTTACAGGTGAAATTAGATCTGTAAATATGATAGAGAAGAGAATCTTAGAAGCACAAAAGCTTGGATTTAAAACTTGTATAATACCAGAAAGTAATAAAAAGGTATTGAAAGAAAAATTCAAATTAGATATAATAGGCGCAAAGAACATCACAGATGCTCTAAAATTTTTAGGCTTAAAATGAAAGTGAGGATAAAGAGTAATAATGGAAAGATTAAAAAAGATTTTATTAATAATAGCAATAGTAGTTGTTTCATTAGGGATTATATATTTAGGAGCAACTTACGCAATGTCATCAGCAGAGAAAATTAGTAAAGATAATAAAAATCCAATAGTTGAAATGGAAATAGAAGGCTATGGAAAAATTAAAATAGAATTATATCCAGATATGGCACCAAACACAGTAAAAAACTTTGTAACTCTTGTAAAGAATGGATATTATAATGGAAAAACAATTAGTGAAATAGGTGAAGACAGAATAGTAGGTGGTCTTGATTTATCAGATGGTTCTGAGGAAAAAGCAGCAGAAGATAAAAAAGATGATGCAGCTAAAGATGATAAGAAAGATGAAAATGCAGAAGCTACAGTAGAAGGAGACGAAGAAGAAGAGGAATATGTAAAAGGTCCAAAATTAAGTGATATTAGAAAATTAGGACATGGAGAAGAAGATGAAGGATACGCAATTGCAGGTGAATTTGTAGAAGCAGGATATACAGATAATAACTTAAGTCACCAAAGAGGCGTAATCTCAATGGAAAGAGAAACTTATGAGGATTACCAATCAGAATTATCATTAATGCAAATGATGGGATATGATAGTTATCTTCAATCAATTGTAACTTTACTTGACAATACAGCAGGATCTGGATTTTTCATTGTTACTAAAGACAACATAGAATATGATGGAAATTATGCAGCATTTGGTAGAGTTATAGAAGGTATGGATGTAGTAGATAAGATTGCAAAAGCAGAAGTTAAAACAGAAAAATCAGAAGATAAAAAAGAAGATGTAAAAACTACTACACCTAAAGAAGAGATAAAAATTAAAACAGCTACAGTAGATACTAAAGGAATAAAATATACAGAGCCAGTAACATCAATGAGATATGACTTCAACAGTTTATTTAGCTCATTATTACAATCAGCAACAGGATCTTCTACAGAAAACTAAGGAGGAAATGAAATGAGAGATGAAAAAGGTATAACTTTGATAATGTTAGTTATTACTGTTATATTAACATTAATAATAGCAGTAACTGCAGCATACTCTGGTATTTCAACATATAAAGGTATGAAAGTTAAAACTTTTTCAGAAAGTCTTAAAGTAGTTAAAGAAAGAGTAAACGTAGTAAAAGAAAAAGCAAATACAAATTCTGAGCTAAATATATCTGAACTTGGAAAAGAGATATCAGAAGAATCATTAGGAAAAGAAACTTATAGTAAAGTTGCAAACTCTATATTAAATTCTGGAGAGGATGAAGCTTTAGAAAAGTATAGATATTTTGATAAAAGTACTTTAAATTCAGACTTAAGTTTAGATATAGATAATCAAGAATATGCAATAGATTTTGAAAATTCTACTGTAATTGGATTAAGAGGAGTAGAGTATGAAGGAAGAATAGTTTATACTCAAAAACAAATCGATGATGTAAATAACAGTAAATAAAAATCTAAAGAATAAAAATAAAAAGAGATATTTAAAAATAAAAAATATCTCTTTATTTTATAGAAAGAAGGTAATTCTATTGAAAAAAAGAAACATTATACTTATAATTGGAATTATTATTTTAGCAATAGTAGTTGGTTTTTTATCTTTTAGATTATATAAAGTAAGTCAAAAAACAGAAAAGGTTATAGTAATTTTAAAAGATGAATATTCAGCAAATTCTGAAAAATATTTAGATGAAATAAAGAAAATGAAATATGTAGAAAATGCTAGTATTATTGATAAAAAATCTGTAGAAGATTATTGCGATAAAAAATTGAGAGAAGAATTTGCAAATGAGATAAATGAAAATTCTAATGTAAATTATGGAGAACTTATATTTGATTATGTGGAAGATGAAATGAAGGCTGTTGTTTTAGATGTAAATTCAAATAAAGTTGATAAACTTATAAATCAGATAAAATCAAAGGAATATGTATCTTTAGCTCAAAAAACAAAAAATGAATATGGTAGCTTTTTAAGACATACTGATAAAAAAATACAAATATTTTTTAAAAATGATGCAAAGCAAGAAGAAATGGATGAAGTATATAAAAAGATTGAAAAGCTAAGCGGAATAAAGGAGACTGAAAGAAAAACAAAAGAAGATGCTTTAAATGATATGAAAGAGCTAATAGGAGATAGTGCAGACAATGTTTTATCTTATTTTGAAGGAGAAAATAATATTTTTCCAGAATCTATTATACTTAAAGTATCAGATGATAATTTTAAAAAGATTTTAGAAGAAGTTGAAAAATTAAAAAATGAGAATGAATGTATTGAAAAATATAATTCTCCAGAAGATACTATAAATTCATTAATAAATATGATAGAAGAATAAAGATTAAAATAAATTATATATAGCAAAAAATAGTAAAAAAGCTATTTTTTGCTTATTTTTTGCGAAAAATTAATTAAAAACTATTGACAAATATCAAAAAGTGATGTAAAGTATATTAGCATTACACTTAAAAGGGGTGATTATCTATGGAAAAGAAAGTTGAAATAAGTATTTTGTGTGAAATTTATGGAGCACTTCTTACGGAAAAACAATTTGAATTTCTAGATGATTACTACAATAACGACTTGTCTTTATCAGAAATAGCAGAAAATAATGGAATAACTAGACAAGCCGCTAGAGACAATATAAAGAAGGGGGAAAATAAGCTTTTCGAATACGAAGATAAGCTAGGAATTATGAAAAAGACGTTAATTCAAGAAGAAAAAATAGCTGTAATATTATCTGAAATAACAAAAATAAAAGCAAAATCATCAGATAAAGAAGTAGCAAAAATTCTTGAGCATATCAGAAATGAATTAAATTGTTTAGTTTAATAAAATTAAACAATTTAACTTCATTAAAGTATTAAATTTACGTAAAATAAGGAGGAAAATATGGCTTTTGAAGGTTTATCATCAAGACTTCAAGAAATTACAAGAAAATTAAGAGGAAAAACTAGAATTACAGAAAGTGATTTAAAAGAAGTTTTAAGAGAAGTAAAGTTAGCTTTGCTAGAAGCAGATGTAAACTATAAAATAGTAAAAGATTTTGTGAAAGTTATTGAAGAAAAAGCTTTAGGGCAAGATGTTTTAAAGTCATTAACTCCTGGACAACAAGTTGTAAAAATAGTTAAAGATGAATTGGTTGATTTACTTGGAGGAGAAGATAGTAAAATATCTTTCTCATCTAATCCACCAACTATTATAATGCTTGTTGGTCTTCAAGGTTCTGGTAAAACAACAACTGCCGGAAAACTTGCAAATATTATAAGAAAACAAGGAAAGAAACCTTTACTTGTAGCATGTGATGTTTACAGACCTGCTGCTATAAAACAGTTGCAGGTTGTTGGAAAACAATTAGATATACCAGTATATGCAAATGAAGAAACAAAAGATGTATCACTAATTGCAAGACAATCAATAAGTGTTGCAATGTCTAAATTAAATGATGTTATTATCTTAGATACCGCAGGTCGTCTTCACATAGATGAAGAATTAATGAACGAACTTAAAAAAGTTAAAGCAGATGTAAAGCCTCATGAAATATTACTTGTTGTAGATGCTATGACAGGTCAAGATGCAGTAAATGTAGCATCAAGCTTTAATGAAAATTTAGGAATAGATGGTGTAGTTTTAACAAAATTAGATGGTGATACAAGAGGTGGTAGTGCATTATCTGTTAAGAAAGTAACAGGTAAACCAATAAAATTTGCAGCAACAGGTGAGAAATTAAGTGATATAGAAGAATTTCATCCAGAAAGAATGGCATCTAGAATTCTTGGAATGGGAGATGTTCTTTCAATTATAGAAAAATCAGAAGAAAGCTTTGATGAAGAAGAGGCTTTAAAGCTAGAGAAAAAACTAAAAAAACAAGGTTTTGATTTAGATGATTATTTAGCACAATTAAAACAGATGAAAAAGCTAGGTTCATTTTCTTCTATATTAAAAATGTTACCAGGTATGAGTGCTTTAAAAGACGTAAAGATTGATGATAAGGAATTTGACAAAATTGAAGCTATTATATCTTCAATGACTAAAGAAGAAAGGCGAGACCCAAAAATATTAAATGGAAGTAGACGTTTAAGAATTGCAAAAGGAAGTGGAACTTCTGTACAAGAAATAAACAAATTTATGAATTCATATGAAATGACTCAAAAAATGATGAAAAAAATGACAGGAAATAAAGGCATGATGAACAAGATGATGAAAAAATTTGAGAATGGAAATATGGATATAAAAGATTTTACTGATTTAAAGTAAATAAATATGTTATTAAATTTTTTAATTTATATAAAGATAATTTTCAGGGGGTGAATTAGTATGGTAAAAATAAGATTACAAAGAGTTGGAAAGAAAAAAGCTCCATTCTACCATATAGTAGTAGCAGATTCTAGATCTCCAAGAGATGGAAGAATTATTGAACAAATAGGAACATATGATCCAATGACTGATCCTGCAACTGTAGTTTTAAATAAAGAATTAGTTGAAAAATGGATTAAAAATGGTGCAAAACCAACAGATACAGTAAAAGCTTTAATAGAAAAAGCTAAATAATCTAGGAGGCCAAAATGAAAGAAATTCTAGAAACAATTATTAGAAATTTAATTTCTAATCAAGATGCTTTAACTATTGAAGAAATTGCTTCTGAAAAAGAAGTAAAATATGAAGTAAAAGTTGGTAATGGAGATATGGGAAGAGTTATTGGCAAAAATGGAAAAGTTGCAAAATCTATTAGAACCGTAATGAGAGCCATTGCCTCTAAAGAGAATAAAAAAATTGTAGTTGAGTTTATTGATTAAGGAATTAAATATGCAAGAGTATTTTGAAATAGGTCAAATAGTAAATACATCTGGACTTAAAGGAGTAGTTAAAGTAAATCCTTTCACAGATGATATAAGTAAATTTGAAGATTTAAAAAAAGTCTTTGTAGAAAAAAATAAACAATTAACAGAATATGAGATAGAGGAAGTAAGATATTCTAAAAATCAAGTTTTAATAAAATTTAAAGAAATAAATTCTATAGAAGATGCCGAAAAACTTAAAAATTCTTATATTAAGATATTAAGAAAAGATGAAAAAAAACTTCCTGAAGATACATATTATATAGTTGATTTAATTGGAATTGAAGTTTTCTTAGAAAATAATACTTATATAGGAACAATAATTGATGTTTTCCAAACTGGAAGTAATGATGTATATATTATAAAAAGAGAAGAAAAATCTGATTTATTGATTCCAGCTATAAAAGATGTAGTAAAAAAAGTAGATATTGAAAATAAGAAAATGATAGTAAACCTTATAGAAGGATTAGAATAATGAAGTTTGATGTATTAACATTATTTCCAGAAATGTTTGAAGCTATGAAAACAAGTATTGTTGGAAAAGCTATAGAAAAAAATATAATAGATATTAATTTAATAAATATTAGAGATTTTTCAAAAGACAAACATAAGAAGGTAGATGATACTCCATATGGTGGTGGAGCAGGAATGGTCATAAGACCAGATGTTGTATATGATGCTTACAAATCAATAGATAGTGAAAATGCAAAGCTTATATATATGTCACCACAAGGAAAAAAGTTAGATCAAAAAAAAGTAGAAGAATTATCTAAAGAAAAACATTTAATTATTCTATGTGGTCACTATGAAGGAATTGATCAAAGGGTTATTGATAAATTAAATCCTGAAGAGGTTTCAATAGGAGACTATGTTCTAACAGGAGGAGAACTTCCTGCTATGGTACTTATAGATAGTGTTAGTAGATATATAGATGGAGTTTTATCTGAAACTTCAACAGATGAAGAATCTTTTTCAGACGGACTTTTAGAGTATCCTCAATATACTAGACCAGAAGTTTTTATGAAAGAAAAAGTTCCAGAAGTTTTAATTTCTGGACATCATGAAAATATAAAAAAATGGAGAAGACAAAAATCTTTAGAAATTACTTATAAAAAAAGACCAGAATTATTAAATAAGATAACTCTAACAGAAAAAGAAAAAAATTATATTAAAAATTTGAATGAGGAGGTTTAAAATGGATATATTAAAATCAATAGAACACGAACAACAAAAGAACAAGATTCCTGATTTACGTGTTGGTGATACAGTAAGAGTACATGTAAAGATAAAAGAAGGATCTAGAGAAAGAATCCAAGTATTCGAAGGAATAATTATTAAAAAACAAGGTGGAGGAGTTAATGCTACATTCACAGTAAGAAGAATTTCTTATGGTGTAGGTGTTGAAAAAACATTCTTAGTTCATTCACCAAATGTAGAAAAAGTAGAGGTAGTAAGAGTTGGTAAAGCTAGAAGAGCAAAACTTTATTACTTAAGAGATAGAGTTGGTAAAGCTGCTAAGACTAAAGAGAAAGTTGGAGCAAGAATTGAAACTAACGAAATCGTTGTAAAAGAAGAAGTTGTTCCAGGAGAAGCAGAAGCTGTAGAAGAAAATACAGTTATGACAGCTGAAGAAGTTGCTGAAGAAAAAGCTGAAGAAGCAAAAATCGAAGCAGCAAAATCTGAAACTGCAGAAGAAGTTAAAGAAGAAGTAAAAGAAGAAAAAACTGAAGAAGTAAAGACAGAAGAAGCAGTAGAAGAAAAAGAAGAAGAAACAAAAAAAGAAGATTAATTTAAAATCAGAAAGACTTAAAATAGTTAATATTTTAGGTCTTTTTTTTATTTCTAATATTTCTAATAATACAATAAATATGTTTTACAAATAGAGAATATTTATGTATAATATGAGGCATACAAAAATCACAAAAGTAAATTGAAAAACAAATGAGAAATAATATATGTTTAAAATAATGTAAAGAAAAAATTACTAATGTTAGGAGATGATAAATATGTATTATACTTATATGATAAGATGCAAGGATAATTCAATTTATACTGGAATGACAAAAGATATCGAAAGAAGAATGAGGGAACATTTTGCAAAGACTGAAAAATGTGCAAAATATACCTTAAAACATACTCCACTTAAGGTAGAAGCAATATGGAGAAGTTTAGATAGGTCGCAGGCATCTAAACTAGAGTATCACATAAAGAGCCTAAAAAAAGATGAAAAAGAAAGTTTAATAAAAAATAATAAGAACTTAGAAAAATTTCTAGGTGAAAAAATAGAAATAGATAATTATACAAGACTTGAAAAATTAAATTTAGCGTAAAAAGAAAAGGAGATTTTATGGGTCTTAAAGTTGAAAATGTAAGTAAATCTTACGGAGAAAAGAAGGTAGTAGATGACATTTCTTTTAATATTGAAAAACCAGGAGTGTATGGCCTTTTAGGTACAAATGGAGCTCGGAAAGACAACTACTATTAGAATGATTTTAGGAATAATCAAAAAAGATTCTGGAAAGATTACTTGGAATGATAAACAAGTAGAAAGAAAAAATGTAAATTTTGGTTATCTTCCAGAAGAAAGAGGAATATATCCTAAAATAAAAGTATATGAGCAAATGATGTATTTTGCAAAACTTAAAGGAATGAAAGTAAAAGAAGCAGATATAGAAATAAAAAAATGGGCTGATAAACTTAAAGTATCAGAATATTTAAATATGCCAGCTGAAAAACTTTCAAAAGGAAATCAGCAAAAAGTACAGTTTATGACTGCAATATTACATAGCCCAGAACTTTTAATTTTAGATGAGCCTTTTAGTGGATTAGATCCAGTAAATACAGAAATAGTAAAAAATGTAATAATAGAGCTAGTTAAAAATGGAAAATACATTATAATGTCTAGTCATCAAATGAGTTCTATAGAAGAATTTTGCTCTGATGTATTAATATTAAATAAAGGAAAGACTGTTTTAAAAGGAAACTTAAGAGAAATAAAAAATAAATATCCAGCAAATAGAGTAGAAATATGTTCTAAACAAAATATCGAAAATATTATAAAAGAACAAAATTTAGATATTTGTTTTTCAAAAGATAATGATTATGAAGTAAAAATAAATTCTGAAGAAGATGGATATAAATTATACAAAAAGCTTGCAGAAAATAATTCTGATATACTTAAATTTGAGATAAAGAAACCGTCCTTAAATGATATTTTTATAGAAAAGGTAGGTGATAAATAATGAGAAATTTATTTAATGTAGCTATCTTTACTATAAAAGATATGATAAGAAGAAAATCTTTTATAATTTCTAATATTATAATTTTACTTATTATTGTTGCATTATTTAATATTCCAAATATACTAAAATTATTTAATAATGGTAAAGATTTTGATGCAAATGCAAAGCTTCTTATAGTAGATGAAAATAATGTTTTTGATGGAAAATTAGATGTTATTAAAGAAATCGGTATTAATGGATATGATATAGAAGTTTCAAATGATTCTATAGAATATGAAAAAATAAAAGAAAAGATAGATAATAAAGAATATGATGAAGCAATTATGGTAGATTCTTTTGAAAACACAATTTCTATTCAATACATAGTAGAAAATTTAATGTACGTAGATAGTGTTCCAGAAGAAATAATAAGTGCAATTTCATCTACGTATACAAATATTCAAATACAAAAGTTAAATCTTTCTAAAGAAGAACTTTTATCTATTACTCCAAACTTTGAATTAAATCTTACGCAAACAGAAGAAAAAGAAGTAGAAGGAAATAACTTTGTAATGATGCTTTTATCAATTGTTTTATTTTATGCAATATATTTTTGTGCATACCAAGTATCAACTTCTATAACAACCGAAAAAACATCAAAGATTATTGAAACTTTAGTAACATCTACTTCTCCTAAAACTATAGTACTCGGAAAGACAATAGGTATAGGAATTATTGGTTTGATTCAAATTGCTGTTATGATAATTACAGCTTTTATCTCTAAGACATTATTCTTAGAAGAGGGAATATTAGATAGTTTTATAAATTTTGATAATATAACACCATCACTTCTTGTGATTACTTTAATTTATTTCTTACTTGGATATGCGGCTTATGCTTTAATTTATGCTTTAACAGGATCTACAGTAAGTAAACCAGAAGAAGTACAATCAGCAAATGGACCAGTTGCAATTCTTGCAGTAATTGGATTTTATTTATCATATTTTACTATGATGAATCCAACTAGTAATTTAAATGAAATAGCAGCACTTCTTCCAATATCATCACCATTTTGTATGCCTTTTAGGATAATGATGGGACTTGCTGAAACTAAAGATATTGTATTTTCAATTGGAATTCTTTTAGTTACTATATTTATAGTTGCAAAAGTTTCAATAAAAATATATTCAAGTGCTATATTAAATTATGGTTCAAAATTAAGTTTAAAAGATATTGTTAGAATATATAAAAATAAGAACGATTAAAATTTGGAGGAAAAATGGGTTACGTAGAATACTTAAGACAATATGTTGGTCATAATCCTATAATAACAGGAGGAGTTACAACATTAGTATTTAATGATAAAAATGAAGTTTTAATGCAACTTAGAACAGATTATAATGCTTGGGGATTTATTGGTGGTTCAATGGAAATTGGAGAGAGCTTAGAAGATACAGCTATAAGAGAACTTAAAGAAGAGACAGGATTAATTGCAGATGAACTTAAATTTTTAGAAGTATTATCAGGTAAAGAAACTTATAGAGAATATCCAAATGGAGATAAACTTTATGATATTACTGGTATATTTGAAGTTAGAAAATATCATGGAGAACTTAAAATAAATAATGATGAATCAAAAGAACTTAAATGGTTTAAATTAGATGAAATTCCAGAAAATCTAGCTCCTATGACTAAAAAACATTTAGAAAAACATGGATATGATTTAAAAAGTCTTATTAAATAAAAATAGAGGGAAAATTATGGATGAAGAATATCTAGAGTTTGCAATAAATATAGCACATAAAGCAAAAGAAATAATGCTAAAGTATTTTAAAGAAAATAATGGTGCTGAATATAAAAAAGATGATACTATAGTTACTAAAGCAGATAAAGAGATAAATTCTTATTTAATTGAAAAAGTAAAAGAAAAATATAGTGACCATAGTGTAGATGGAGAAGAGGAGCAGTTTGGAAAAAGTAAATATGTATGGGTATGTGATCCAGTAGATGGTACTGCTATGTATGCAAGACATATTCCTGTTGCTGTATTTTCTCTAGCATTAGTAGAAGATGGGGTTCCTAAAATTGGAGTAGTATATGATGTATTTACTGATAGTTTATATACAGCAATTAAAGGAAAAGGTGCTTATAAAAATGGAAATAAGATATGCGTAAATAAGATCTTACTTGATGATAAACAAAGTGTTTCAAATTTTGATATGTGGAAAGATTCTGAATATAATATTTATGATATTATTAAAGAACTTGGCAAAAAAACATATTTTGTATCTATAGGAAGTGTTATAAGAGCAGCTATGTGCGTAGCTTCTGGAGAATTTAATTTAGGAATATTTCCAGGAACTTATAGAAAAAATTGTGATATAGCAGCTGTAAAAGTTATAGTAGAAGAGGCAGGAGGAAAAGTTACAGACATATTTGGAAATGAGCAAAGATATGATGAAAATATAAATGGAGCAATCATTAGTAATTCATTAGTACATAAGGAAGTTATTAATCTTACGGAAAAATATTTAAAATAATTTTTGGAGAATATGTTATGAAAAAAAGATTTGCAAATAGTGTAAATGAAGAAGTATTTGATTATAACCAAATAAGAGTAGATGAAAAATTTTTTAAAGGATATGCCTGCATGCTTACTTTTAAAGAAGTAAAGAATCCATGGTTTGTAGAAAATGCAGGAGAGAAATATTGTATTTTAGATAAAGATTATAAATGGTTTGAAATATATCCTGATGATGAAAAGTATGCAATTACAGTAATGTTTGATGAAAATGAAAATATTATAGAGTGGTATTTCGATATGGTAAAATCTATAGGAGTAGAGAAAGATGTTCCATATATTGAAGATTTATATTTAGATCTAATAATAAGACCTGATGGTAAACAAATTGTTCTAGATGCAGATGAACTTCTAGATGCTTTAAATGAGAATAAAATTACAAAAGAAGATTATAATATGGCATATGAAACTATGAAAAAAGTAATAGAAAAATATGGAAATAAAGTAGAGAGCCTTAGAAACCTTACAAATTTCTTATATAGAATGTTTTAAGACTTAAGTTATTTGACAATATTATGTAAATTAGTTATAATAATAAGTATGAAAAACGCGCAAATACCTCAGTTTTTCATGTAGCGAAAAAGTGAACATGGACAAATAATTTAAGGAGGTACAAAAGATGGGAAATTCTAAGTTTAGTTATCCCATTCGCTCGGAGCGGTTTATGATGGAGGTGTCCATTCCAATGACCAATCCGAGCACAACAGTCCATCGCATCGAGCTAGCAGAGAAGTACTTTATCAACCTAAGAGACCGCGAAGTCAATGCTGACCTGAAAAGAGAGTATGACAGAGGTCGTGCTCTCGTGAAGTATGCAGACACGTGTGGAGCGCTTATTCTTTTGTCACAGTATGACTTAAGTGAAAAGAGACTGAACATCATCTTTACGTTTGACAGTTTCGAGGGTCTGCTGGATTTTAAGAATAATCTGATAGTATGCGTAGACGGTGCAACGGGCTAGACAAAGGCACCCAGACTCTTCGGAGAAAGGGTGCTTTATATTTGCTTTATATTTGCAAATTATTATTGTATAAACTAAAAAAATGTATTATAATAATTATATTCTATGCGGGTATAATTTAATGGTAGAATGTCATGCTTCCGACCTGATAGTGTGGGTTCGATTCCCACTACCCGCTCCAAAGATAATAAACCATACAAGTATTGAAATATCAATGCTTTGTATGGTTTATTTTTATTAAAATA
>CANQYZ010000006.1 GCA_947628215.1 uncultured Clostridia bacterium
TGCAAATTTTTATTTAACAAATTATTAAAAAAATTTTTTTAGAAAAACTATTGACAATTAATAGTTAGTCTATCTTTAGATATAAATAAAAACAAAAAGAGCTATTCAAAATCCATAGGACGAATAGCTCGTGGTACCACCTAAATTAGCAATAAAAATATATTTTTTTATTACTCACTTATTAAATTCTATAACGTAGAATTAACCGTCTTAAACTACTTTTGTTTCGTCTAAGCAATTCAAAGGTGATAATAAATATTAAATTACACTACCAAATTTTCAGCTACCTTTGGCTCTCTTATTAGGTTTTAATATTTATGTTGTCCTTATCTTCATCTTTTTATATTTTTACTATAATGAAAATATTTTAACATTCTTTTTTACTCTTATCAAGTCTTTTTTTGATTTTTTGGCAAAAAAATGATATAATAATATTAGTTTCAGTATATTCTGAAGCTAATTTTTAGAAAGGGGGAAATGTTGTGGCAAAGCGTAAGTTCTACCGGGTAACTGGCTATGTGAAGTGCGACAACTCTTATGAGCTTCTCGTATCCGCATCGCCGTTCGTGTCTCGCGACACGGCTGTCAGCATCAAGCTCGACACACCCAAGCGTTTCAAGAAGGAATGCCGGAGCTTCGCCGATTTGAAGTACCAGTACTTCCAGATCGTCTTCTCTGACATTGGGGCAGCCCGCACTTGCCGTGCGAAGATTGCTCCGCTCTTGCTCAAGGACAAGAGTGACTTCGACTAAAACACAACAAACGACCCGTCGCCGCTGGTTTAAAAGTACCAGCGGCGATTTCCATTTTATTTGCATGATAAAAGCATAGCTCACGCTATGCTTTTACATATGAATTCATATAAGTTATATATAAATCTTATTTTTTATTTACTAATTCTTTTAATGCTTTACCAGCTTTGAAAACTGGAGCTTTTGATGCAGGTATTTTTATTTCTTCTTTAGTTTGTGGGTTTCTTCCTTTTCTAGCTGCTCTTTTTCTTACTTCAAAAGAACCAAATCCAACTAATTGAACTTTGTCTCCTTTTGATAATGCACCTGTAACAACTTCAACGAAAGAGTTGATTGTTGCTTCTGCATTTTTCTTTGTTTCTCCTGTTTTTGCAGCTACTGCTGCGATTAATTCAGCTTTGTTCATCCTTTTTACCTCCTAATAGATTTTAAGTTAAATTATGTAGAATTCATATCTACATTTAGATTATTCGCCAATTTTAGCTAAAATCCTTCTTTTTTTTTATTTTTTTCTTAATTTTCAGTAGTTACAGATTTTTAATTGTCTGTAATGTAGTATTTTCAAGTACTTCAGAATTATTCATAAATTTTAGTTTTTTTCAAAAAATTATAAATTTTTTCACCTTTAGGTAGCATTAAGATATCTTCTTTAGAAAAAATCTTAAGTAAAACTACGGAAATAAAATATACAAATACTGCAACTATTATTGCAATTATACAAGACATTCTAATTCCAACTATTCCTAAAGCTAAAGTATATACAAGATAAGATACAGCTGTCATTATTGCAGTTGCAATAATTGGTCTTATCATTAATCTATGTAACTTAAACTCTAATTTTACTGTTTTTCTTAAAGTATAATATACTATTGAAAAAGAAACTATATGGCATAATACAGATCCAATTGCTGCACCATTTGCATAAATTCCATCTATTGGAATTAAAACTAAATTTGTAATAAGTTTTACTAAAACTCCACATCCGAAGTGCTATAGCTGGAACTCTAACTTTTCCAAGTCCTTGAAGAGCACCATTTATTGTTTGAGCAAGTGCTGTAAATATTATTGTAAGTGCTGATATTGCAAGTAAAACTGTTCCTGCACTTGCAAGTGGGAATAAAAGTTTTAGTATTCCTTCTGCATATACAAGCATTCCTACAGTACATGGAAGTCCAATTAATATTGTAACTAAAAGCGAAAAAGATATCCTATTATTTATAGTTTCATTATCCTTTTTCACTCTTGCAGCAGAAATTGCTGGTACTAAAGCTGTAGCAAAAGCTATATTAAAAGCAAGTGGCATTGATGTTAATATATCTACTTTACCACTTAATATTCCATATAATTCATTTGCTTTTACTCCAAGTTTTGGCTTTAGAAGTCTTACAACCGTAAATGAATCAATGTTTTTATTTATTGAAGATAATATAGAACTTATTGAAATTGGAATAGATACAAATAATATTTTCTTTACTATTTCTTTTATAGAACCTCTTTCTGTTTCTACTCCTTCTTCATTTTCTATACTAATATATTTTCTTGCATTTTTATAAAATCTAAATAAATATATAAAACTAAGCATTGTAGCAAGACTTGTTGCAATTGTTGCAAATGTTGCCATTGCTACAGTATCTTTATTAGTCATAACTACAGCAGCTTCTACAAGAAGTACAGTAAGTACTGTTTTAAATACTTGTTCAAAAGTTTGTGACTTTGATGTAGCTTCCATTTCTTGTCTTCCATTAAAGTATCCTCTCATAACAGCAGATGTTGATACAAAAAATATTGCTGGAGCTAATGTTTTTATTGTATATTCTGCCTCTGGTACAACTAAAACATAATTTGCAATATATTTTGCTCCAAAGAACAAGAACAAAGTTCCTATAAATCCTATTACAGCAAACGTTGCAAAAGCTATTTTAAATATTCTTTGTGCACCTTTATTATCTCCTATTGCAAGTCTTTCAGAAACAAGCTTTGCAATAGCATTTGGAACTCCTATTGAAGATATTGCAAGTAAAAGAGCATATATATGATATCCATTCATATATATTGAATTTCCTCTATCTTCAAATCCATCTCTATTTGTTAGGTATAATGTTTGTACAAGTCCGAATATCTTAATTAGTACTTGTGAAAACATTAAAGCTAAAATTCCTTGAATAAAGGTCTCTTTTTTAACTTTTTTCTTTTCTTTGGTCAAAGTCATTATTTACCTCTTTCTAAATTATTTTTAATTTTTAAAAATAAAATTCTTACATTAGTTTATTATAATTTTCTAAAAAATACAATCATTCTATATCCTATTTATTCTAAAAGAATAAAAATATGTTAATAAAAAGCTTTTATATTATTATTTTTATAATAAATTTAATAACATTTTTTATAAATAAATATAAAAAATCCACGTTAAAGTTGAATAATAAAGGAAAAAAATAGTATAATTATGAATAATAATATAAAAAGATATTTCAAAACGAAGGATAGATTTATGGAAAAAAATAATATAAAAAATATAGATGATATAATTGATATTTTATGTGATGGTACAAAAAAAGAAATAGAAGAAGTTTTAGAAAAATATAAAATAAAATATGGCTTTTGTAAAGTTGGAGAATTTTCAATAGAAAGCAGAGTACTAAATATAATGTCAAGAGGACAAGGTATATATAATCCTAATTGTGTAAAATATTTTGGTTGGAAATATAGTTATAAAAATTAAATAAGTTGTTAATATATTAAAGAGCTGAAATGCTCTTTTTTTGTGCCTAGAGCACAATGAAAATAAAAAAAGCTTTTATATTATCATTTTTTATAATATTTATAATAAATTTAATAATATTTTTTATAAATAAAATTTAAATTTAATTTCATTTTTATTTTTTCTTATTTATCTTATTTAATAATGTAGAAAACTATACCAAAATCCTTCATTATTTTGCAAAAAAGTATTGTTTTTTTGCCGTTTTTGTAGGATAATATAAGTGTATATTTTTTAAAAGGTGGGAGAAATTTTGAAATTATTTTGGAAATATATAGATAAATTTTTAAAAGTAATAAAAACAGATAGAAATACATTCTTTACATATCTTCTTACATTAGTTTCTGTTTACCTTTGTGTAGATAGAATTGTAGAAGTATTGTTCATGTGTTTCTCTGGAATATCAGTAGATTACTGGGGACCATTTATGTACACATTTGCTTTAGCATGTCCTGTATTTGCTTTTCTTTTCTCTGGTGGTTCAAAATTTGCAACAGATGATAAGAAAAAGTTTTCACTTTTCACATTATATTGTATTGCTTTATACATAATAGGAATATCAATGCTTGTACAATGGTTAAATAAATTATGTTGGATACTTCTATTCTCTGTTCCAAATTATGATGGAATAGTAAATGGATTTATAGATTTAATAAGACCAGCATTTACTGCTCTTGCTTGTTATATTCCACTTATAACATTTTACCCATTCTTTAGAAAAATGTATACAAGTTTCGCTGATACAAAAGATATTAGAGATTCTATAGCAGATTATAATGGTATAGATTTATCTGATACAAAAGAAGGTTGGGGACCATATACTTGTGAGATGTTCATTTGTAAAGATGGTGAAACTGGCAAGATAGTAAAAATTCCAGAATGTAGAAGATTTGAGTCAACTTTAATTGTTGGTACTTCTGGATCTGGTAAAACAACAATGGCATTTGAGCCAATGATTGCAAGAGATATAGAAAGAAAATACTTTTTAAGAGAAAGTTCTAAAGAACTTGGATTTACAGCACTTCGTACTGGACTTGCAACTATATCAAAGCCATATAACAATGATTATATAAATGCAAACTTTTCTTTAAATATGCTTGCTGTTTCTCCTGGTAAAGAAAAATTATTTAATGCATATTTAAAAGATTTAATATATTTTTCATCAGGAACAAATACAGTATATAAAAACTTAGGTTTAACTTATGTTGCTCCTGATTATGAATCAGTATCACATATTACTTCAGTATTAGATAATTATGGAATGAAGTACAATTTAGTAGATCCATCAGATGAAAATTCTATTGGTCTTAACCCATTTGTATTTCAAGATACAGTAAAAACAGCTTTAGCAATATCTGCTGTTTTAAAGAGAATGTATGAAACAAATAATGTAACTCCTGAAGAAGCATTTATGCAAAATATTACTTCTCAAGCAATTGAAAATTTAGCTCTTTTATTAAAAGAAATATATCCTGCTTTAAATGAAGGAATGCTTCCAAACTTAGAGGATTTACTTAGAATGTTAAATGACTTTTCTTTAGTTGAATCTTTCTGTGAAGAAATGAAAAAAGATGCAGCACTTGCTGAGAAATATAATATTTTACTTACATATTTTAAAAATAATTTCTACGAAGGATCTCGTGGAAGAGAAGATACAGAAAAAGCTCTTCAAGCAGCTTCTTCTCAACTTGAAAATCTACTTAGATTCCCAGGAGTTAGAAATATCTTATGTAATAGAACTTACAATATAAACTTTGACCAAGCATTAGAAAATGGTGAAATTACAATCATTTGTACAAGACGTGGCGATTTAGGATCTGCTGTAAATAAAGCTTTTGGTCTATTTACTCTACTACTTATGCAACATTCAGTAATATCTAGACCTGGTAATGAAAAAACAAGAATACCACACTTCTTATACATAGATGAGTTTCCTCCATTTGTATGTAAAGCTACAGAAGATTTCTTTACTCTATTTAGAAAATATAGAGTTGGTTTAATAATCTCTGCTCAGAACTTATCACAATTTGGTACAGAAAATGGTGAAAACTATAGACAAACAATTCTTGCTAACTGTACTACAAAGATAGTATTTGGTAATAATACACCAGAAGATAATAAATGGTGGGAAGAAGAATTTGGTGACAAGAGAGAGTGGACATTCTCTAATAACTATGATACTGAAGAAATGCAATACGATAAAAAATACAATAGTGTTAAATGGTCTTGGGTAAGAAACTTTAAAGCTGGTAAAGTTCAATCACAGAAATTTAAAGCAATTATCTATAAGACTAGAGATATCAAAGGAAAGATGGTTGTTGGTAAAGGAAAGCTTGATTTCTTGGAAGCAAAATATAAAGAAAAACATCCAACAAAAATCTATAACTTCTCTAAATATTCTGGAAATGCTGTTCAAACAGATGAAGATGTTGAAAAACCAGAATCAATATCAGTTATAAATAATAGTGGTTTAAAAGCACTTTTAAATAATAGATTTATTCCTGGTGAATTTGATGAAAATGATCCTATTCAAAATAATACAACAGATATGAGATATTTCTTTGAAAACGGAAACGCTATTAGTTTTAATTTAAATAACAATAATGATAATGATGATTCAGATCAACTTTAAAATATAAAATAAAAAAGCAATGAAATAACATAAAAAATAAGCCTTTAATTGAGGCTTATTTTTTATTCTTATTTTTTATTTTAATTATCCTAGCAATTTTACTTCTATATTATTCATCTTATATTTTCCAGTCTTTTCATCTGTTCCAAATTCTACTAATGATTTATCAAGCTTAGTACTATTTTGACTTAAGTCTGCTGTAAAATATATTTTTATATTTTTAAGTTCTATTTTATTTGTTACTATTTCTTTAAACATTTCTATCATATGTTTTTCATCTTCAGCAACTAATATTAATTGTGGTGGTCTTTCATATCCAGAATCAAATTGTACAAAGTTTTCATAAAAGTCTTCATATAATTTCATTCTTTCTACAAATCTTGTTTGCCACTCCTCTTCTCTTCTTACAGCTTCAAAAACAAAATCTAGACTTGTTTTATTTTTTGTAAGTTTAACACCAGCATTTGCTTTAAAAGTTTTTCCAGCTTTTTTTGCTGTTATAGCAGGCTTTACTGTATAAGTATCAAAAGCTGCAACTTTTCTCATATAAGCTATTATAATTTGGTTTCCAGCTAATCTCTTTTTAATCATAACTACTGGTTTAGTATTATCAGTTGGTTGCCATTTACATTCTATATTTCTTGAATTTAATAAATATTTACCCATTTTTTCTAGGCAATATACTCTATATATACATTTTCCATCTTCACTTGAAAAATAATATCTTGTAAGTATTTTAGTTTTTATTAATTGCTCTAGCTTATTATTTAATTTATCTTGAGATTTTATATCAACATTTCTATGAACTAGAATTTGATAAATCTGTCTTGATGTCATAAATTCAAATTCATTTACAAGTTCTAGTATTTTAAAATGAATTTCTGAAATATGTCCTAAATTTATTCTATGAATAATTTGATTTATAGAAACATATCCATCCTTTCCATCAAATGTTTTAATTTCTCCTTCTTTCATTGCAAATGGAGATACTTGTGTTTTGATTTTCTCATCTTCTACCATTTTTTAATCCTCCTATTTAAATTATTATTTAGGTTTACACAATTAACAATTTTATTTTTTTCTTATCTTTAACAATCCTTTTAATAAAAACATCAACAGTTTGTCCATACTCATAACCATCTTTATATTCTGCAAGTCCTACTAAGTTTGGTTTAAGTTCAATAAAGATTCCATTTCCTTGTTTTTCTACTTCTCTTACTATTCCTTTTACTTTTGAACCTTCTTCATATTCTTTAGCATTATCTTCCCATGATCCTAAAAGCTCTTTATGAGTAAATTCAACTCTGTTTAAATCTTTGTCAACAGATTTTATCATAACATCTATCTTTTGTCCAACTTTAAATCTTTCCTCTGGGCTTTTAATTCTCGATACAGATATATCTTCTATATGAAGTAATCCTACTACTCCATTACTTAGCTCAACAAATGCTCCAAAAGGTTTTATATTTTTTACTGTCCCTGATAGAACTTCTCCTGTCTTTGCTTCATTTTGTATCCACTCTATTCCCTCTTCTGAAATAAACTTTTTTGGATATTTATTATTCATTTTAACTTTTCTCCTTATCTTTCGTATTTTCTATATCTATATTATCACTATTTTAACAAATATGCTACTTCTTTTTCACTTAAATATTTAAATTTTCCAATCTTTAAATCTGATACTGATATATTGCCAATCTTACTTCTATGTAGCGCTAAAACATGTTTTCCGATTGCCTCACACATTCGTCTTATTTGTCTATTTTTTCCTTCATGTATTGTGATTTCAAGTCTTGTTCTATTGTTTTCTATATCTTCTTTTATCTTTCTAACATTAGCCTTTGAAGTAGTAAATCCATCGTCTAAAGTTACTCCATCTCTTAATTTTTTAATTTCTTCATCAGATACTTTTCCTTTTAAAGTTACTGTATATGTTTTTGTAATTTCATGTTTTGGATGAGTAACTTTATATACAAAATCGCCATCATTTGTAAGAATTAATGCACCAGATGTATACATATCAAGTCTTCCGTACCGGTACTAGTCTTTTTCCTATTCTTACTAAATCTAATACTTTATCTCTTCCGAAATTGTTCTTTAGCTGTAGTAACATATCCTATTGGCTTATTTAAAAGTATATATACAAATTCTTCTTGTTTTTTTACCTCTTTATTATCAAATAAAACAACATCTTTATCTGTATCTACTTTTGTTCCAAGTTCAGTAACTATTTTTCCATTCACACTTACTCTTCCGATTTAGTATAAACTCTTCACATTTTCTTCTAGATGCTACTCCAGAATTTGCTAAGAATTTTTGTAATCTTTCAATCACTTTTAAATTTCTTCTCCTTCTAATTTTTCTAAAACTTTTTTAAAATATTCTGGAAGCTCTGCTTCAAATTCTACTCTTTTTTTTGTTTCCGGATGAATAAATTCTATTTTTTTAGCATGAAGCATTTGTCCTTCTACTCCAAATGGATTTCTTCCATTTGAATAAACTAAATCTCCAACTATTGGATATCCGATTTCAGACATATGAACTCTTATTTGATGAGTTCTTCCAGTTTCTATATTTACTTCTATATAAGTATAATTTTTAAATTTTTCTAAAACTTTAACATGTGTTATAGCACTTTTTCCATCTCTTCTAACAGCCATTTTCTTTCTGTCTTTATCACTTCTTCCAATTGGCATATTGATAGTTGCTTCATTTTCCTTTATTCTTCCACGAACTAGTGCTACATATGTCTTTTTTACAGTATGATTTTTTATTTGATTACTTATATCAATATGAGCTTTATCATTTTTGGCAATAATCAAAACTCCTGATGTATCTTTATCAATTCTATGTACAATACCAGGTCTTATAACTCCACCAATACCAGATAATGAATCTTTGCAATGTGCCATTACAGCATTTGCAAGTGTTCCTTCTTTGTTTCCATTTCCAGGATGAACTACCATTCCTTTTTCTTTATTTACAATTAGTATATCATTATCTTCATAAATAATATTTAAAGGAATATTTTCAGGCTTCATTTCTGACTCTTTTGGAAGTTCTTTTATTATTCTTACTTTGTCACCTAATTTTACTTTATATGATGCTTTTTCTTCTTTTCCATTTACAAGAATATTTTTACTTTCTATCATTCTTCCTGCTGACATTCTAGAAATTTTTTCATCTAAAATAGTAACTACTTTATCTAGTCTTAAAGAAGCTTCTTTTTCAGTTATTTCATAAACTTTTTCTTCCAAATTATACATTCCTTTCAAATATAGTAAATCCATCTCTATTAAATAAAATCTTATATCTATTATCACGTCTTAATATCATAGAAAGTTTTGAATTAGAATAAGATATTACATGTGTTATTCCATAATGATTAAATACTGCTTCATGATTTGTAGATATTGTAACTACTCTTTGAACATCCATAAATATGTCTCTTCCGTCTTCTTTTTTTCCAGTTGGAGAATTAAACTCTGGTGTATATAAATCACATCTAGAATCTATCATAACTGGAATATCTTGAAACAATAAATAACTTCCATAGTTGTATTCATTAAATAATCTTATTTGTTTTAAATCTAAATTATTTTTTATCCATTCTGCAGCAGATATTGGATAATTATTAGTTATATAAACATCATTTTTCTTTTGTTTATAAAATCTTACACTTACTAATGTAACAATGCATAAAATAAGTGTCATTCCAACTACTCCACTAAATGTTAAGAATAACTTTTTATTTAGTTTTGGTATATGATTATCAAATAAATTTGAAAACATTTCTACTACAATTGGAATTCCGAATAAAGTAAGCATTGAAAACTGTCTTCTAGTCATAAATGTAAGTGCTATTAATCCTATTAAGAAAAATATATTTTTAGCTCTTACTTTTGTATCTGTAAATATTAATATTGCGAGTGTTACTATTAAAAATACAGTACATTGTTTATTATTTATAAGAGTTAATGGTAAATGTTCATTTATTACTTTAGTTGTATTTCCAGTCATTGTCTTATATAAGTAAGTATATGGTGTTGTAGTTCCTATTGGAGTTAAAAGTCCTGTTAAAATACATATAAGAGCAATTAAAATAAGCCATTTTCCATTTTTATTTCTTTCTACTTTTATTTTATATGGATTTTCTCTAATCTTTTCTCTATTTTCTTTATGCTTTGCAATTTTTTCTTTTTCATTTTCTATTTTTTCACCAAATTTAAATTTGCTTAATTTAGAAAACTTATTTAATACTTTAAATACTAATATCTTAAGTCTTAAAAATAAGTCAATATTTATAATATCTAGTGAGATTATATATTCTGCTATATATGGAAGGTACAAAACAAAATAAAATGGCCAAACTGCAACATGTAGATTTGCAATTAAAATTGGTATCAAAATAAGCAATATTCCATATCTTTTCTTTCCCGTATCTAAAAACTTTTCAATACAAAGGATAGTTATTAAAAATAATATAAAAGTTACAAGTTGTGCCCTTGCTGCAATATATGGTTTTAAACAATACATTCCAAGTAACGTTCCGACTAATGAAAATAAACTATTTTTAGAAAGTTTATTACATACCATATACATAAATATTCCAAGCAAAGCTCCAAATACAATAGTAGATGCATATATTCCGTCCCAGCTAAAAACATTATAAATATTAAACATCATAAAATCATAAAGCCAGTGTGGAAAAGTATATGGAAGATTATGCCATGAAAATGGATCTTGAGTTAAATTAGATATTCCATTTTTAGAAATGTATTCTCCAATCTTTATTGTATAATATGTATCATTTTGAAGTGTTTTTGGTGCTATAGCTATAGCAAATAATACAATACATATAATTGCAACTACATGAAATCTTACCTTTAAAATCTTATCTTTATTTTTTGTTTTTGTCTCTTCCATTATTTATCTCCTAAAAGTTAAAAATTACTTAAAATATTATATCAAAAAGCCTCTCTTCTTTCAATCAGAAAGCAAATTTAATTATTCTCTTTTTTAGATTAATATATGCATAAATTTAAAGCAAAATAAAAAGCCCTAGGAAGCATTTCTGCTCCAAGGACTTCTGCCAGGCCATCAGATGATGATGACAAGCGCCAGGGTGGCGGCAACCACTCCGAGGATACGGCTAACCGTCTGACCCATTCCGGCTCTGATAAAGGCATCTCCCGAGCCTCTATAGATCCTAGGCAGGAAGAGCGCAATCTGGCGGAACAACCATCCAATTCCTTGAATGATAGACCGGCAGATGTAGCCCAAGCCCCTCATCAGTCCGCCGACAACAGTGGAGCCCAGATTGTTGGAGATTCTAACCCCCACCGCACTGAACGTCAGCACCAAGCCCGCGATGATGATGAAGATGATCATGACCGGCTCAAACGCCCCCATCAAGATGGCTCCGACCTGGGGTACTACAATACCCGTGATCGCCAGATACAAAAGCACCAGCATTCTTATTCTCCTTCCTATTTTGCAAGCTATCTATGATGAACATCTGACTTTTTAGGGTCAAATGATTGAAAAGGGAATTTTCGATATTTAGCAAAATGCCTATATCTATTTACTATTATACCATATTTTATGTAAATTTCAAAAAAATTCTAAAGCAAGTTTGCTTTAGAATTAAAATATATTTCTTACCATTTCTTTCCTGAATAATACTGATATGTCTCTTTCATATTTCTCATTTCTTCTTCTCTTTCAGCTGACGTATTTTCAAGCATTTCAACTAACTCTTGTTCTTGTGTTTGCGTATTTTCTGGATCATTTTCTTCTTGTTCTTCAGGTTTTTCTTCTGGATTTTCCTCTTCTTCACTATCCATTTTTTCTTTTAGCTCTTTTTCAATCTCATCAATCTCTTCTTTTAATTTTTGAGCTTCTATGCTATGACCATCTCCATCTTCTCTTGCACAATCTTCTTCTAAAAGTACATCTTTTGCTTTTTTTAATTTATCTAAAGTATCTTCTATATTTTCTTTTGCATCATAATCGCTTTTTATAGTTCCTATTCTTGCTAAAGCTAAATTTATTCTGATACTACATTCTTTCTTTTCTGGAATGTTTTCAATTTCTAATGCTTCTTCATATTCTTTTATTGCATCTGCAAATTCATTTTCTTCGTAATGTTTATTTCCTAGATTATAATATACTACATATGGTTCTTCGAAATTAAGCCATAGAAAATTTTCAAAATTAGCACTTTCTATATCTCCATCATCTAATTTTGCAATATAATATTTATTTAAAATAAAAGTTCCTGCAAACTTTATAAAAACAATAATCAGCACTATATAAATAAGAATAAGTACTTTTTTCATTTTGTGTTCCTTCCAAATTTTATAATTTTCTCTTATAATTTATAAACTCAAATATTAAAAGTAATAATAGTGGTATTACAAAAATATAGTATATATCAGTATAAGAATTTGATTTCTCATCTGAACTTATAAATTTACTTGTTTTTAATTCTTCTAATTTGTCATCTATATTTGATTGTCTGTCCATATGAATATAATCAATTCCAACATCACTTGCTATTTGTTTTAGATTAGATTCATCTATTTTTGAAATTGCTGTAGAATATGGAAAGCTTGATGTATCTTCAAGATATTCTCCGTACTTCTTCGTAGCTTTCTTTTACATACATTTTTCCGCCTTCTTTAGTACCATAACCGAAGAACTGCACCATCTACTACTAAATCTTTTAAGCTGCTGTAAGATTCAAGTTTTGAATCATCAGTAATTTCTCCATCACTTATGAAAAATAAGATTCTTTTTTTATCACTATTTCTTTCTTTTGCATTTTCAAGTTGTTTTTCTATGTCTTTTAATGGAGTGTTAAGTGAACTTCCTCTTGCATACAAATCTGACATACCATTTAATGTATTTATACTATTTTTGCACATATTAGCATCTGTACTAAATGGAACTAATACCTGAGATGTATTATTAAAAGTAATTGCTGAAAATCTAGCTCCTGGAAGTTCTTTTATAATGTATGCTACATCTTTTTTTACAGCATCCATTCTTTTTCCATTTCCATTATAATCTTCTGCTATCATACTTATAGTATTATCTACAACAAATAAAACTTCTAAGTCTGTAGACATTACTTCTTGACCATCTTTTGGTATCATTATTCTTAAATTTATTACAAATATTAAAGCTATAATAAGTAATTGTCTTAAAAATGTATATAAGTTTCTACTTATAAATACTAAGTATATAACACTTATTATAATCATTAACCATATTGGAATAATTGGAGATATTATCATAATTTCACCCTTTTATTTAGTATAAATAAAGCCAAAATACTTATAGAAAGTAAAATCACAAGTATTTCTGGTTTATCAATTCTTTTAGTTTCTTGTTTTACATCTACTAAAGTTTTCGCTGTTTTATCTATTTCTTTTATAATATTTTTTACATTTGAAACTTCTTGCTCATCATAAAAAGTTCCACCGTGAGCTTTCTATTGCACTTTTCATTTCTGCTTTATCTTTATCTAATGCTTCTTTAGGACATATTCCAAATACTTTTACATTTTTTTTCTTAGCAAGTGCAGCTGCTTGTTTTAAAGGAATGATTTCTTGCCCTCTTAAATCATTATCTGTTGAAAATATTATAATTCTAGTTCTTTCTTTATCCTCTTCTAAGTTTGGGAAACATAAAACACTAGATGCTAGTCCATCTCCTATAAGTGAACTTCCTCTTGTTTCATTTCCAACTAAAGTACCACTAAATCTATATTCATAATCATAATTACTACTATTTAATATATCATCAGCTGCTTTTATTGATTTTTCTAATTCATCTAATACTTCTAATACATAATCATAATCATCTGTAAGTGGTACTATCTGAACTGAAGAAGTATTAAATATATTTATTCCTACTCTCTCACCTTTTAAATCTTTTACTATATCTTTTAAATTATCTATGATTTGAAGATTTAATTCATCTACAGAAGTTGAAACATCCATGCAAAGGAAAATATCTCTACTATAGCTTTTAGTCTCATTTGTATCTACCTTGGCAGGTCTAGATAGCAAAATAAAAGAGATACCAATACAAACTAAGCAAACTGACAATATTGATATAGATAAGACTTTATATTTTAATAATATTTCTTTGTAATAAGGAATACTTTTTGCATATTTTGTATTTGCAATTTTCACTCCATCTTTGTATTTATTCTTCTTTTTTACTTTAAAAAAGATTGAAAATAGCAAAAAAACTACAACTACAATTCCTATATAGAATACGTACTTATAGGTTAATTCCATTTTTCTATTACCTTTCTTGTTTTTTCTAGAGAAGCTTTTATATTTCCTAAAGAATGCTCTGCAAATTCTGGTGCATAATATTCTTCAATAAGTTTTGTTAAATTTGGCATATTTAATTTATCAATTTCTCTTAATGTGCAGTTTTGTACTTTTATATTTGTTACTTCAAATACAAATAATCTTATGATTGAACTTAAATTTTGATAAGCTCCTCTTATAGAAATTTTTCTTTCGTTTATTTTTGTCTCTAAATTATCTAATTTCTTTAAGTATTTTTCTTTTATTTTATTTACATCTTTTTTTACTTCTTTTATTACTATTTCTTTTTCTTCTGTCTTTTTATTATTCTTTTTACTAAAAATAAAATAAAGTGTAAATAACACAATAAGACCAAGTAATATTAAACTTGGAAAAATTGAATATGAAAAAGCTTCTTGTAATTCAACGGTTATTCGCATCTTTTTGCCTTTCTAATAAATCAATTATTTTTTCCGTAATTTCTTTAGTATGATTTACTTTTGCAACTGTTATCTTATATTTTTTAAATCTATTTGTGCACTTTTTATAAACATCATCTCTAGTCTTTTTTTCTAGTTCTAATAACTTTTTATTATTTAAAAATAGATGTGGTATATATTCTCCTTCGTCTAAATCGTATGCTTTATTTCCCATCATATAAGCATCATCTATATTTATAAGCATAACATCATGTCTTAAAGATAAGCTCTTTAAGACTTTATCATCAATATTTTCTAGTCCCTCTAAATCAGTAATTATGAATATAATCATTCTCTTTTTTATATATTTATTTATATACTCTAAAGATCTTTTAATATCAGAATTTTCTGTTTCTTTTTCTTCATCTGAATCATAATTTGAAAGTATTTTTTCTATATTCATTAATCCTGATTTAAATGGAAAATATTTTATTTCATTATTTTTGCTATATATTGCACCAACATAATCACCATTTTTATTTGCAAGATAAGAAACTATACCAGCTGACATTAGTGCTACATCTTTTTTCTTTTCATTTGCATTTGTGTCTGCAAGCATTTTCTTACCACTATCTAAAACTACCATTATATTATGCTTTTTTTCTGCAATATATTGCCTTACAAGTAAATTTCCACTTCTAGCAGATGCTTTCCAATCTATATCTTTAATATTATCACCTATAGCATATTCTCTTAAATCTTCGAAATTCATACTTCTGCCTTTATAAATAGATTTATAAGAACCGATCTAATATATTTGAAGTTTTTTTACTTGCATATATACTTACATTAGCTTTTATTTTATCAATATAATTTAATATCATGGCGTTTTTATTGCTCCTATTATTGCATCTATTATAGTCTCTACTTCTACTTCATCTGCAACAGCAGAGTAATTAAGTGCAATTCTATGACGAAGTACATTATATCTTAAAGATTTAATATCATCTGGTATAACATAACTTCTTCCACGAATTAAAGCAACAGCCTTTGCAGCATCCATAAATGCAATTGTTGCTCTAGTACTAGCTCCCATGCTGACATATTTTGCTAAATCTTTTGATATAAAATCAGCAGGCTTTCTTGTAGCACTTACTATTTCTGTAATATATCTTTTTATAGAACTATCTATATAAACTTTTTTTGAAAGTTCTTGAAGAAAACTTACATCTTTTAATGTTAAAATTTGCTCTGATTTGTATAAGATTCCACTTTCCATTCTGTTTAATATTTCTAGTTCTTCATCTACTGTTGGATAATCTAATTTTTCTTTAAGTAAAAATCTATCCATTTGGGCCTCTGCTAGTGGATATGTTCCTTCTTGTTCTATTGGGTTTTGTGTTGCGATAACAATAAAGATATCTGGCATCTTATATAGATAACCACCAATACTTGTTTGATGCTCCTGCATTGCTTCTAGCATAGCACTTTGTGTCTTGGCACTAGATCTGTTTATTTCATCTAGCAAAACAAAGTTTGCATATACAGGACCTAGCTTAATCTCGAAACTATTTGTAGCATAATTAAACATTTGAGTTCCAATTATATCACTAGGAAGCAAATCTGGAGTACATTGAATTCTAGAAAACTTGCCGATCTACTGCTTCTGTTATTATCTTTGCTGCAGTAGTTTTAGCAAGTCCTGGTACTGACTCTAAAAGTATATGACCATTTGCAATCATTGAAATTAAAAGTGACATTCCTAAATTCTTTTGTCCTACTATTCTATCTGTGTAGTAAGACCAAAGTTTTCCTATCATTTGCTTACTTTTTTCTAGTTCTTCTTCAGAAATAGATGATTTTTCTTTAGTATCTTCTGGATTCATTTTTTATCCTCTTTCTCTATATATTTACAAATATTATATATATAATATTTATCCTTTTCAATAAAACAATCTAAAAATAGACTAAAAATAGACTAAAAAGAAAGTAAAAAAATTTTTAAGACAAAAGAAAAAACGTCTATCTACCAAAGCTTTCTTTAGCAAATAAACGTTATAAACTAATTTAACTTAAAATAATCTATAAAAAGGTTATATCTATCTATATAGCATCTTGATTTTCTACTTGTTCTTCATCTTCTTTTTTATCAATAATTTCCATACTAGATACTGAAACTTCATAAGCTACTCTATTTTCTACTGAACCATCTTCATGTTTTTTCTCATATTTTCTACTTTGAACTCTACCTAGTATTTTAACTTCAGTTCCAACTTCTATATTTTGACAGAATCTTGCATTTCTTCCCCAAGCAATACATGGAATATAATCACTCTTATTATATGCTCTATTTACTGCTAAAAGTACATCTGCAATTTCTCTATCAAATGGAGTTTGTCTATAAATAGGCTTTTTGCAAACATATCCAACTAATGTAACTTCATTTGAAACTATTTGTTTTTCTTCTTCTGAAGACTCTGTTTCATCTTCTACAATCTCAGTAATATCTTTTGCAAATACTGTTAATATAAGTCTATTTTTTTCATTTTCATAACTATTGTAAGATCTAAATTGACCTTCAACTGCAAGCTTCTTTCCTAAACTTAAATCAATATTTGTTAATAATCTTTCTGATACTGTAATTGGAATAACATCAATTGCCTTACTTAATCTTGGAACTTCTAAATCGAATATGTAAAATTTTTCTCCATAAATTTCATGACTAAAAGTCTTTTCTTTACTTACATTTCCGACTAGTACTAAATGGTTATTTTCTAAAAAATTTGTAACCAATTTCTTATCCTCCTTAAAACATATTTATCTAATGTATTTTTATATAAATGTCTGTATCTCTCATTTCTTTTGACTGTAAACAAGTATATTATACTACTTTTTTTTACTTTTGTCTACATAAAATGTTAAATTTATGAAATAATTCTGTATAAAATTGTAATTGCTACAAAAAAATGCAAACCATTTTCACCGGAATTAAAGCTTTTTGCAATTTCTTCATTTTCGATTTTCACATTATTGAAACTAATTATTTTTCTTTGAATTTCCAATATTATGTTATCTTCATCATTGCTAGTAATAGTCACTGTAGCTTTTTTATTAAAGCCATACGTAATAACTTCAGACTTTAGATTTTCAGCAATTTTTAGATTTTCTTTATAATCAATATTTAGTAAAACCATTTTCGCCTTATTTAAAATAATATTTAAAATAGTCTTACACTTATCTAAATTAATTTCATAATTAATAATTACTATATCAAATTTTATATTTTTAAAATTATTTAAGTTATTTTCATGTATTTTGCTTATATTACATTTCTTATAAATTCCGTTTTTCCCTTATGATTCTGCTTATTTTCATTGTATTACAATTATTTTCAATTATTCCTACTAAATACATTTTAGACTAGTCCCTTCTAATCAACATATAATCTTATTATATGTAAACCATATTTATTTATTCACCAAAAAAATTAACAACTAGTCTAAGTTAAACATAATATATATTAGCGAAAGCAAATTTTTTTAAAAGGATGGAATTATTTATGGAATTAGAAAAATTAGAAAAACAACTAGTAAAAGTTGATGGATTTATTGAAAAAGGAAAACAATTTGATGTTGAAATAACAGTACCAGAAGATAATAGAAATGTAATTTATGGTCTTCTTAAAAATCAATATCATGAACCTTTAAAAGATGCTGTTGTAAAATTAGTAGAAATTACAGATGAATATGGGAAAAAAGTTAGAAAACCAGTATCACATACTTTTACAGACTGTGAAGGACAATTTGTTTTTGGACCTCTTTGTCCTGACAAAAAATATGAAATTCAAATTTGGTATAATGATGTAAAACATTATAAAGTATGTGAAGAGTGTTCTAGAAAGCAAGAATGTTTAAAAGGAAAAGATATGGGCAAATGTCCTGAAAATCAAGTACCACCTTGTGAATGTGAAGATGAAAAAAAGAATTTTCCTTATAAATATTAAAATAAAAAATTAATTACTAAATAAATCTATATAAAAAAACAAATCCTACTTAAAAAAAGGATTTGTTTTTTTATTCAATTTTAGACTATAAAACAGTAATACCCATTTTTTTCATAAGTCTTTTTCCAGTTCTCATCATTTTCTTTTTTTGAACTACCATTTCATTACTACAAACCATCATAACACTTGCAGTAACAGCAGTTCCTATCATTACACCTTTTATAAAATTCATCTATTTTGTACCTCCATTTTTTAAAATTTCTACATAGTTATTATTTGTTTTTTATCTTTTTATATACTTTTTATAAAATCCATATGTTTCATATATTGTTATAATTATTAAAAAAATTATAAATGAATTTTTTAGTGTTATATCATTTATATTAATGGCTATAAAAGATCCTACTATAGCACCTATAATTCCTAAAACTGAAAAAATTGCCGTTAATTTCAAATCTATATTTTTCCTTTTTAAATTAAGTAAAATTGCAACTATAGCAGTTGGAATAAAAAAGATAAGATTGATACCTTGTATGTTTTTTTGAGAATAATTTGTAAAAACAGATAAAAGAACTATTAAAATACTTCCCCCACCCATTCCAAGAGAAGATACAATTCCTGAAACAATTCCAAATAATATTTCTATCATTTTTTTCCTTCGCTTTAAAAATTTTTTTATTTTAATTTTTATTTAATTTATTATCATTTTAAAAATACAATAAATTAAAAATATTATAAATATTAGTTCTAAATATTTATCTTTTATTTTAAAGAGCATAAGACTTCCTATATAGCTACCGATTATTCCTCCTAATGCGCATTTAATAGACATCATATAATCTATACTTATCTTTGTATTATAAATAAAACTAGATACTATAATTATCGGTAGCATACAAGAAATAGTAGTTGCTCTTGATTTTTTCTCATCTAGTCCTAAAAAATTAGAAAAAGCCAGGACAAATAATAAACCGCCTCCTGAAGAAAAAAGTCCGCTTATTATTCCTGAGCTTATTCCGTATTATAAAAATTTTTATTTTTTGTTTTTTATCATATTTCTTTAAGATATTTTCCATAATGTTAGTTTAAATATTTTTTTAAGTTTTATTCAATATCTTTAACATTTTCATCTGGCACAAAATATTTAGTTCCAACCATTTTATCTGGAAGATATTGTTGCTCTACAATGTGTCCTGGGAAATCGTGAGGATATTTATATCCATTCCCATATCCAAACTCTTCCATACCTGATGCTGGAGCATTTCTAATATGCATTGGAATTTCTCCTGTGTCTTTATTTGATACATCTTCAATTGCTTTATTTATTGCTAAATAACTTGCATTTGATTTTTTAGAATTTGCTACATAAATTGCAGCCTCTGAAAGTATAATCCTAGCTTCTGGCATTCCCACCATAGTAACAGCTTGCATAGCAGATGTTGCAATAACAAGTGCATTTGGATTTGCAAGTCCTACATCTTCTGCTGCAGCAATTACAATTCTTCTTGCAATAAATACAGGATCTTCTCCACCATTTAGTGCTCTTGCTAAATAAAATACAGCAGCGTCTGCATCGCTTCCTCTCATGGATTTTATAAAAGCACTTATATTATCATAATGACTATCACCATTTTTATCAAAAATTGCTTTTTTCTTATTTAAAGATTCACTTGCAATTTCATTTGTAATTTCTATTATTCCCTCTTTATTCATTTTAGTAGTAAGTACAGCAACTTCCAATCCATTTAATGCAGTTCTAACATCTCCACCTGAAACCTCTGCAATTTTTTCAATAGTTTCATCTGAAATTTTTATATTATAACTTCCAAGTCCTTCTTCACTTTTTAGGGCATTTTTTATAATTTGAATTATATTTTCTTTTTTCAAAGGCTCTAGTTTAATTACCATAGATCTTGAAATTAAAGCTTTATTTACTTCAAAATATGGATTTTCAGTAGTAGCTCCAATCAAAATAACAGTCCCATCTTCTACATATGGTAAAAGTGCATCTTGCTGAAGCTTATTAAATCTATGTATCTCGTCTATAAATAAAATACATTTTCCGCTTGGATTTAAAAGAGGATTTGATGCTTCAGTAATTGCATTTTTTATATCAGATACACCTGATGTTACTGCATTTATCCTAGTAAATTTATATTTTGTTGTTTCACTTATAACTTTTGCAAGTGATGTTTTTCCACATCCTGGAGGACCCCATAATATAATTGAACTTAATCTATCTGCTTTTATTGTTCTATATAGTAGTTTATCTTTGCCCAAAACATGCTCTTGACCTACAAATTCATCAAGTGATTTTGGTCTTACTCTATATGCTAATGGCTTTTGTAAATCCATAAAAATCCTTCCTCTTCTATTTATTTCTAGATAGTATTTCTAGACCTTTCTTTATTATTTGTTCTATACTTAAATCTGATAAATCAGTTTTTGAAAAAGCAAGTTCTATTTCTTTTCTTGAATATCCTAAAACTTGAAGAGCTGAAATTGCTTCGTTTAGTCCTTCTACTTCTTTTACTTCTTTTTCTATTTCAAGTTTGCTCATTTCTATCTCTTGTGATTTTAATTTATCTTTAAGTTCTAATATTAATCTTTGAGCAGTCTTTTTTCCAATACCAGGAACTTTAGTTATTCTATCTATATCATCACTAATTACAGCATAAGCAAATTCTGATGGTGTAATATTAGATAACATTGTTATAGCAGACTTTGCTCCTACTCCACTTACAGATAAAAGAAGCTCAAACATTCTAAGTTCTTCTTCTGTTTTAAATCCATAAAGACTTATTTCATCTTCTCTTACATGATAATGAGTATATACTTTAATATTATCTCCTATATTTCCTATTTCATCTATAGATTTATCAGACATAAATATCTTATATCCTATACCACTACATTCTACAACAATATATCCTTTTGTTTTTATCTCTAAGCTTCCTTTTATATATAAATACATATTTCCCCCTATTTTCTTTTGCAAACAAATTTTCTTATTTTACTTATCACATTTTATCATAAATAACTTTTTTTGCAATACCTAAAAAGTAAAAATAAAAAAAGCAGAGATGGGGGTTTTTAAGCCTCCCATATCTACTGCTTTTAGCCACTTTTAGCTTCAGTGAACTGTATCCACCATGAAATTCTTCCGTTTACGCCCATCTGATGACTTGGTTCAATCGAAAAACCCGTTTTCTCAGCTAAGAGAGCCATGCGGATTAAAATCCGGTTTACATCCATTTCTTTGCGGATGTCGTACGACTTAAGCTCTTCGGAGCTTCTCCTGTGAAAGATCACTAATATTCTTCCATTTGGAGAGCGCTCCATACTTGCAATGTGTCTGCTTGCAAATCTTTCTGCTTTTGCTTGTTCTAGCAATTCTTTTTTGACTTCATTCCAAATTCTTTTTGCCGTTTTATCGTACTCTTCTTCTCCCTTTACCGTCCTTTCTTCATTATTTGTTAGGATCTCGCTGATTCTCCGGTTCATCGCCAGAATTTCTTCCTTTGTTTTGTGCTCAAGAACCATGTTTAGCATATCTCCTCTCAAGGTGGATTATATAAGAGTATCTAAATATAAATTATATCATATTTTATCATTTTTTTCAATTTTACAAGCTATTATACTATCCTTTTTGTTTCTTTTTATTAACATTTTTGTTTCAAATCTTCAATTTCATTGAATAAAAACTTTAGTAATATTATAATAAAATTATCTAATATTGTGGGAGAGTAATCGTGAAAAATCAGTATAGAATTTCTAAAATTAATAATTTATATAGCAAAATAATATTATGCTCTAAAAAACTTACTCCAGAGTATTATGCAAATCTTAGAAAAAGCTTAATTCTTGAAAAGCTTACTGGTATGCTTACATCTGAAGTAAATTTTGAGTCATGCGACAGAGCATATTATACTTTTGATCACGAAGATTTTAAAATTCTTCACACAATGCTTACAAATGATGCAAATCTTCAAAACGGTACTGAATATTTATATGGTATAGTTCCTTATTTATCAGAGAAAAATAATAAAAAAATTATTATTTCAAGACTTATTATAAAAATTGGTATAGATCAATATTTATACTTTGCTTCTACAAGTTCAAAAGATGTATATGCAGAAGTAATATTTTTTGAAGAACCATCAGAAGAAGAAAATGAATTTGAACTAAGCAATTCAACACCATCTTTAGAAGAATACGAAAATTCTTTTTCAGATACTATTGATTGGGAAAAATTTAAAAATGATAAAGTAATATTAAAGCTAACACCAAGACCTACAAAAATCTTTAATATTTTAGAATACATTTCAGAAAATATAAATGAAGATTTATTAAGTCAAAACAATACAGAAGAAAAAGTTTCTGATATTTATACATTTAAAGATTTTATAAAAGATACAAATGTGCCAATATGTGAAAAAGTTCCAGTATCTGTATTTACAGAGCCAAGGCCAAATATAAAATGTAAAGATGGATTTTCTTTTTCTGTACAAGCTTCATATTATAATGCATGTGAGCCAAAGCTTACTGGTCTTGATTTATACAAATCATATGAGGTTTTATCTAAAAATGAAATAGATGATTTTATGTTATATTTATCTAATGATAATTTCTTTGGAAATAATAAAACGCATTCTTCTATTTCAGAATATAATTTCGTACCATTAGAATTAATTGAAAATTTTATAGATTCACATGGTGGAATAGATAAAGATGCAACATTTAAAGCATACGAAAAAAATAGACCATCTGAACTTAAAAGATTATCATATGCTAAAAAAAT
This sequence comes from uncultured Clostridia bacterium, assembly GCA_947628215.1. Lineage (GTDB taxonomy): Bacteria > Bacillota > Clostridia > TANB77 > CAG-508 > UMGS1994. The sequence goes on from CANQYZ010000006.1 coordinate 23,699, forward strand.
AATGGAAAATAATTTATAAATAAAAATAATTTTAGGAGTTTTTAATGAATAATACAGATGAAAAAAATATAGCAATAAGCCAAGATGTAAATTATGGTTTTATGCTAAAAATAAAACATTTTTTTAAAAATCTTTTTTCAAAAACTAAACTTCTTCCTAGTGCAACTGATGAATATGATGAAAAAAGAGCAGCTTTTGAAGCAAAATATAGCTTGTATTCAATAGATGAAATTCAAAGCTTATATGAAAGTGGTGAAATAAAAGAAAAAGATATCCCAGATAACATTTTAGAAGAACTTACTTCTTTATATGTATCTCAAATAATTAGACTTGATGAAGATTCTGTTAAATACAATAATTCAATATAAAAAGGATAAAATCTAAATTAGATTTTATCCTTTTTATCATTTCTTATCGTTTTTATTATTTTTCTATTTATTATTAACTTTTATTTTATAATTCCATATTTTATTTTCATTTTTAAAATTCTTTTAACACTTGTATTTATTTGTTTTTCACTTATTCTTTTCTCTTTTACAGCCTTATATATAGCATCTACAGACTCTTTTCCATAAGGAGTACATAGCATATCATTTCCAGCTTGAATTGCTAAAACAGCAATTTCTCCATCATTTTTTCCAATTTTTCTAACACCTTCCATGTCTAATCCATCTGTAATTATAACACCATTAAATTTCATATTTTTTCTTAAATAATCATGAACTTTTTTTGAAAGTGTAGCAGGATTTTTGCTATCTAAACAATTTATAATATTATGACTTACAAGTATCATTGGACAGCCCTGCTTTATTCCTTCTTTAAAAGGAAGTAAATCTCTCTTTTTAAATGTACTTAAACTTCTTGTGTCTTTAATTATATTATTATGAGAATCACCATTTCCGCCATATCCTGGGAAGTGTTTCATAGTAGATACTATTTTATTCTTATTATAAGCTTTAACAGAATATCTAATAAATTTAGATACTTTTTTTGCACTAGTAGAAAAAGAACGCTTATACATAAAATTTGACTTCTTATAAGCAACATCTGCAACCGGTGCAAAGTTATTATTTATTCCAAGTGATTTTAATAATTTAGATTTTTCATTTGTATCTTTTGTTATAGCACTATATCTGTTTTTACCTTTCTTAAATACATCTCTTGGTGATAAAAATTTAGATTTTCTTAATTTTTTATATTTTGAAACTCTAACTACGCTGCCGCCTTCTTCATCTACTCCAATAAGCATTTTAACTTTAGATACTTTCTGCCATTTTTTTATAGTATTTTTTACTGATGTTTTTGATTTGTTTTTAAAAGAATCTGCAAACATTAAATATCCACCATACTGGTATTTCTTTTGCTCGGCTTCAGCAGATTTGGCAGGTACATATACATAAAGCATTTGAGCGATTTTTTGTTTAAGAGTCATCTTTTTTAAAATCTTATCTGCTTTTTGTGATATTTGCTTACTAGAAAGAGCTACAGACTGATTCGTTACCTGGCTTAAAAATCCAAAATTAATTGTAAAAACTAATAAAATGCAAATTAATAATTTAAAAATTCTTTTGTAATTAATCATATTTTTCTTCCCTTTTTATAAATTTTGTTTTAACTTATTTTTACATTTATTGTCTTTTTTCCCTTAGTTCCTCTTCTGCTAATTTATAATTTGGCATATAAGTTTTAACCATATTCCAAAAATCTTTAGAATGATTCATATACTTTAAATGGCAAAGCTCATGCAGGCATACATAATCTATAGCATTTCTTGAGTATTTTACTATCTCTTGATTTATGCTAATTACTTTTTTAGAAGAACAATTTCCCCAAGCTCTTTTAAAATTTCTAACTTTAAAACTGCTTGGCATTATTTTAAGTTCCTTTATTCTCTTTTCCATAGCAAAGCTAATTTCTCTATCTGCTACATCTAGATAATATTTATCTATCATGTTTTTTATTTTTGCTTTTCTTTTTTCTTCATCAATCAAATATGATTTTTTTATAAACACATTTAAAGTATTTCTTATATCATCTATACTTATATTATTTTCATTTGAATATATAATATTTAATCTGTATATATTTCCAAGTATGTAAAAAGTTTCTCCTTGATTATATTTCCTATCTACCATTTCTACTTTAGGATATTTTTTTAGAGCTTCTTTTATCCAATTTGCTTTTTGAAAAACAATATTTTTTATTTCTTCTTCTGGAAATCTAGATGGTACTTTAACTTCTACTTCTCCATTTCTTACACCAATATATACTCTTTTTCTTTTTCCTCTATTTATCTTATATTCAATTTTTTCATTATTATAAATTATGTAATTATTTATCATTTAAATCAAAACCTTCTATATGATAGCCACATTCTTTTAAGAAAAATTTATCTGTTTGTCCTGCCATATAATCTATTACTATTCTTTTTATATCTGTTTCTTCTAAGTATTTGCTAGATCTTTCATTTATAAATTCATAAAGAACAGTATCTGATGTTGTATCATCTTCTTTTATTTGTATTTTATTTTTATAATCTAATTTACTCAATTTATCTAAATATATTTCAAATAACTTGTTAAAACAAATCTCAAGTATTTCTTCATTTATAGTAGCTTCTTTTGATTCATATATATTTAATATACTCCATTTTTTAAGTTCTAAAAGACTATTAAAAACTTCTTCAGAAAAACATAAATAATCTTTTCCAAAGCTTTGATCTATAACATCTAATATTAGAGTATTTACTATTTCTGAATTATTATTTCCAAGAACTTTAGTCACATTTTCTGGTATATCCTCTCTTTTTATGCTTCCAACTACTAAAGCATCTTCTATATCTCTTCCTATATATGCAATTACATCAGAAAGTCTCACAACGCAGGCCTCAAGAGTCATTGGTAAAATTTTCTTATTATAATTTTCTATATTCATTACTCTCGAAAGTTCTTCTAAGAAGTCTTCTTTAGTCTTAGTTCTATTTGGTCTATATTTATTTTGTAAAAACTCTCCATTATGAGCTAATATTCCATCTAAAGTTTGAACTGTAATTACAACATCTTCTATATCTTTTAATACTCTAACACTTTGTGCATTATGGCAAAAATATCCTATATTTTCTCTTCTACAAATATTGTCTAAAAACTTTTCACCTTTATGTCCAAATGGAGAATGTCCTACATCATGTCCAAGTGCTATTGCTTCGATTAAATCTTCATTTAATCCTAAAGCTCTTCCGATTGTTCTTGCAATTTTAGATACAAGCTGTACATGCAAAACTCTATGTGTTATATGATCATTATCTACAAAAGAATAAACTTGAGTTTTATCAATATATCTTGTATATGAAAGTGAATGTATTATTCTATCTATATCTTTAAAATATGCAGGTCTTATATCTATCTTATCTGTTTTTAATTTTATTGCTTCACTTGATTTACAAGCAAAATCTGATAAGATTTTTTCATATCCTGTCATATTATTTAATACATTTTCAAGTATTTCTCTATTCATCTTTTAGTCCTCATCTATATTATTTCTATTTTCATCTTCTAAATCTTCTATGCTTAAAGTTTGTTTTTTAAAACTTTTAATATCTTTAGCTTCTACTATTAATATATCATCATCTATATTTCCAGTCTTATACTTATCATCTATTTCAACAGTATACATATTTTCTGTAATATCAACTAAAGTTCCACATCTTCCGGTCTTTCATTTCTACTTTGTCATTTTCTTCTAAAAATTCTTCATTTCTAGAAGAAGGATTTATTTCATCTTCAAAATCTACTATTTTATCAATAATATCTTCATACTCTTCTCCAATCTCTGTTGTATCATCATTTTCATCTACACAATATAAATTTAAATATGAAAGAAGTTTTTGTTCTATATTATAGAGTTCATCTAATGTATAATCTCTATTTTCAATTTCTGCTTCAGCTTTTGTGCAAAGTTTTAATTGTCTTTCATTTAATATTTCTATAAGTCTCATAAAATTCTCTCCTTGTAAGCTTTAATTTATATTCATTTTAGCACAATAGTATAAAAAATAAAATAAAAATTTGGAGGTAAATTTTAAAAATATTTCTAAAATTTGCCTCCAACTTGATTCTTGATTTTTTTTGGTTTGTTTAATTAAATATTAATTATTCAATAGCAATAGTTTTCTTTTTCTCGATTTTTTGTTCTTCTTGTTTTGGAAATTCTAAGCATAATGTTCCATTTTTAAATGAAGCTTTAATTTCATCTTCGTTTACATCTTCTCCTACATAAAAGCTTCTTGAACATTCTCCATAATAACGTTCTTTATGAATGTATTTTCCTTCTTTTTCTTCATTTTCGCTTTCTTCTCTTTTAGCTGTTACTGTTAAATATCCGTCTTCTACTTCAATTTGAATATCACTCTTGTCATATCCTGGTAAATCCATTGTTAATTCATATTTACCGTCTTTTTCTACTATATCTGTCTTCATAGGTATGTTTTCTCTTCTTAAACTCTTTTCTCCTTCAAAAAAAGGATCTTTAAACATATCATCAAATAAACTCATTCCCCAATTTTTTCTTGGTATCATCATCATAAAAATTCCTCCTTTAGTGTGTTGACACCTCTTCATTTAAGGTATGCACATATAATTTATTTGAAAAGCTTTTCTTTTTACATAACTTATTATATTACTTTATTTTAGCAGTGTCAATAGCAGAGTGCTAAATTTTTAAAAAACTTTTCTTTTTTTATTATTTCAAATTTTAAGAAAAGTATGCAAAAATCCTGCTTTTCTAGAAAAGCAGGATTTTTTATTTTATTCTTTTTTATTTTTATTTCCAAAAAGTATTTGGTTATTTCCAATTTCTTCTTGCTCTATTTTATCTTTATTTTTTATTTTAGATATAAAACTTTTTTTAGTTTGAAGGGCTTTACTTTCATCTTGCTTTTTCATTGCTAAAGCTGCCTCAATAGTCATTGTTTTTTCATAATCTATAATATTATTTACTGGATTTAAATATACTCCTTCTTCAAATACAACTGATTTTGGAGCTTCTTTTAATTTCATATAATCTATATATTTGCTAATTATAAATCTATCTTGTTTTGTTTCTAAATCTAAATTTATATTTAAATTTTTATATCTCCATATAACATGTCTTTCATAATCAGTAAACTCAGAGTTATCTGATAAATCAGTATAATCATATTCAATTTTGAACTTACAATTTGCTATTGTTATTGTTATATTACTCCAAAGATTTGGGTGATTATCTTCTGCAATTTTTCTTAATTTTTTTATATCATTATATAATCTATCAATTAAGACATTATAGCTTTGTTCATCTATATTAAATAAAGTCGGAATTTCATAAACATTAACCGGATCTTTTTTTAATATTCCTTTTGGGAAATAATAAAAATACATTTCTCCAAAAGATTTTTTAAATGGTTCTTCTATAATTGCAGCATAAAGATGAATACTTTCCCATTTTTCTGGAATCATATAAAATAATTTCTTTTGTATCTCTTCAAAAATATTTCTTTCTTCCAACGAACCTATCATTTTAGCTTCTCCATTATTTTTCTATTAGACTTTCTCCTGTCATTTCTTCTGGTTTTTCTAAATTCATAAGATCAAGCATTGTTGGAGCTAAGTCAGCAAGTCTTCCTTCTTTTAATTTTACATCTTCTTTTCCAATTAAAACAAGTGGCACTGGATTTGTAGTATGTGCAGTATGAGGCTCTCCGGTTTTGTAGTCTCTCATTTGTTCTGCATTTCCATGATCTGCTGTAATTAAAAGTGTGCCATCATTTGCAAGAATTGCATCTACTATTTGTTTTACACATCCATCTAATACTTCTAAAGCTTTTATAGTAGCTTCTAGATTTCCAGTATGTCCTACCATATCTGGATTTGCGAAGTTTAATATTATTGCATCATATTTTCTTTCATTTATTGCCTCTACTACTTTTTCTGTAACTTCAGGAGCACTCATTTCTGGTTTTAAATCATATGTCTCAACTTTAGGTGATGGAATTAAAATTCTATCTTCTCCTGGATATTGTTTTTCTTCTCCACCATTAAAGAAAAATGTTACATGTGCATATTTTTCAGTTTCTGCAATTCTAAGTTGAGTAAGTCCTTTTTTACTTATATATTCTCCAAAAGTATTTTTTATTTCTTCTTTCTTAAATGCTATATTTACATATGGAAGTAATGTTTCATCATAATTTGTAAAAGTTACAAAATATGTTTTAAAATACTCTCTTTCAAATTCTTTAAAATCTGGATCTACTATAGTTCTTGTAATTTCTCTTGCTCTATCTGGTCTAAAGTTAAAGAATATAACAGAATCATTTTCTCCTATTGTTGCAATTGGTTCATCATTTTTGCATATTATACTTGGAACTACAAATTCATCAAAAATTTCTTTTTGATAAGAATTTTCAATTGCTTCACTAACAGTTGCAAATTTAATTCCTATTCCTTTTACCATTGCGTTATAAGCTTTTTCAATTCTTTCCCATCTCTTATCTCTATCCATAGCATAAAATCTACCAGAGATAGTAGCAATCTTTCCTACACCTTTTTCTTTCATCTTTTCTTCAAGTTCTGCTATATATCCATCAGCAGATGCAGGAGGTGTATCTCTTCCATCTAAAAAGCAGTGTACATATACTTCTTCAAAGTCTTTTCTCTTTGCAAGCTCTAAAAGAGCTATTAAGTGTCTCATATGACTATGAACACCACCATCAGACAATAGCCCTAATATATGCAATTTGCTATTATTTTTCTTGCAATTATCAATTGCTTGAACTAAAACTTGATTGCTGAAAAAGTCTCCATCTTCTATTGATTTTGTGATTCTTGTTAATTCTTGATATACAATTCTTCCGAGCTCCGATATTTGTATGTCCTACTTCAGAATTTCCCATTTGTCCTTCTGGAAGACCTACATCTAAGCCACTTGTATGAACTATAGTATTAGGATATTGTTTCATAATCTCATTAATATTAGTGGTATTTGCAAGTTTTACGCTATTTCCTTCTGCATTTTCATTTATACCATATCCATCTAATATCATAAGCATAGTTGTTTTTTTATCCATTTCCATTACCCCTTTTTACTTCTGTTTTCTCTATTCTTCATAATTTACAATCTTTGAAAATTCCTCTGGATCTAGGCTTGCTCCACCTACTAATCCACCATCTATATCAGATGTCTCAAATAATTCTTTTGCATTTTTTGATTTAACGCTTCCACCATATTGAATTATTACTTCATCAGATACATCTTTTCCGTAAATTTTTTCTATTTCTTCTCTTATTTCTTTTATACTATTGTTTGCATCTTCTGATGTTGCAGTTTTTCCTGTTCCAATTGCCCAAATTGGTTCATATGCAATTATAGTATTTTTTACTTGATCTTTAGATAATCCATCTAAAGCAAGTCTTGTTTGAGTAGTAATAATTTCTTTTGTTTTACCACTTTCTCTTTGCTCTAAACTTTCTCCAACACAAACTATTGGTTTAAGATTGTTTTCAAAAGCAGCTTTTATTTTTTTATTTACACTTTCATCAGTTTCATTGTAGTATTGTCTTCTTTCAGAATGTCCTATAATTACATATTCTACTCCGATTGCTTTTAGCATTTGTCCTGAAACTTCTCCAGTGTATGCACCTTTTTCTTCAAAATGCATATTTTGTGCACCTATTTTAATATTTGTTCCTTGTGCTTGCATTAAGCTATAAAATAAATCTGTATATGGTACGCATAATATAACTTCATTTTTTGTATCTTTTACAAGACCTGTTAATTTTTCTATATATGATATTGCTTCATTTGGAAGCATATTCATTTTCCAGTTTCCTGCAATTACTTTTCTTCTCATATAAAAACTCCTTTATTTACAAAACTTCTTTATTATAACACGTTTTTTTTATGTGTCAACTTTAAATAAAATCTTATTTATCTAATAAGCATTCTACTCCTGGAAGTTTCTTTCCTTCTAAGAATTCAAGTGAAGCTCCTCCACCTGTTGAAATATGAGTCATCTTAGAAGATAATCCTGCTTTTTCTACTGCAGCTGCAGAATCACCACCACCAATTATAGTTGTTGCATCAAGTGATGCTAAAACTTCTGCTAATTTATTTGTTCCAACAGCAAATTTTGGAAGTTCAAATACTCCAACTGGGCCGTTCCATACTACAGTCTTAGCATTTTTTAATTCTTTTGAATATTCTTCTATAGTTTTATCTCCTATATCAAATCCTTCCCAGCCATCTGGAATTTCATTTGACATAACTGTCATTGTTTCTGTATCATTACTAAATTCTTTTCCAAGTTTAGTATCTACTGGAAGCATCATTTTTACACCTTTTTGTTCTGCTTTTTCAAGTAAGCTTTTTGCTAAATCTAATTTATCTAATTCGCATACTGAATTTCCTACATTATATCCTTTAGCTTTAAAGAATGTAAATGCCATTCCTCCACCAATTATTAATGTATCTACTTTTTCTAGTAAATTATCAATTACATTAATCTTATCAGAAACTTTCTTTCCTCCAAGTATTGCAACAAATGGTCTTTCTGGGTTTTCTAATGCTGTTCCTAAGAAATTAATTTCTTTTTCCATTAAAAATCCAGATACAGCTGGAAGATATGCTGCAACACCTGCAGTTGAACTATGAGCTCTATGAGCTGATCCAAAAGCATCATTTACATATACTTCTGCAAGAGAAGCAAATTTCTTAGATAATTCTTCATCATTTTTTTCTTCTCCTGGTTCAAATCTAACATTTTCTAGTAATACTATATCTCCTGGATTCATTTCATCTGTTAATTTCTTAGCAGATTCTCCTACAACATCATCTGCAAGTTTTACTTCTTTTCCAAGAAGTCTAGATAATTCTTTTGCAACTGGAGAAAGAGAAAATTCTTTTTTAACTTCTCCCTTTGGTCTTCCTAAATGTGAGCAAAGTATAACTTTTGCATTTTTTTCTAATAAATATTTTATTGTATCTAATGAAGATACTATTCTTCTATTATCAGTAATATTTAAGTTCTCATCTTGTGGAACATTAAAATCACATCTTACTAATACTTTTTTATTTGATACATCAATATCTCTAACTGTTTTCTTATTCATATTTTCCTCCGCTTTTATTTAAAAAGGAACGGCCCTAGTAGTCGTTCCTTTTTATAAACTATTCTATTTTCTAGGGTATTTTGCCTATTAAATTTATTCTATTTTTTGTCTACATGAGACATATAAATTAATAAATCTACTAATTTGTTTGAATATCCCCATTCATTGTCATACCAAGCAACTAATTTAACAAATGTATCTGTTAATTGAATTCCAGCTGCAGCATCAAATATTGATGTATGGCTGTCATGTACAAAGTCTGAAGAAACTACTGGATCATCAACATATTCGATGATTCCTTTGAATTCATTTTCAGAAGCTCTCTTTACTTCTTTGCATATATCTTCATAAGATGTTGGTTTTTCTAAGTTTACTGTTAAATCTACTACTGAAACATCAACAGTTGGTACTCTAAATGCCATACCTGTTAATTTTCCATTTAATGATGGAATAACTTTTCCAACAGCTTTTGCAGCTCCAGTTGAAGATGGGATTATGTTAGCAGCTGCTGCTCTACCACCTCTCCAATCTTTCTTAGAAGCACCATCAACAGTTTTTTGTGTTGCTGTTGTAGCATGTACAGTTGTCATTAATCCTTCTTTAATTCCAAATTTATCATGAATAACTTTAGCAAGTGGTGCTAAGCAGTTTGTTGTACAAGATGCATTTGAAACTATATTCATGCTTGGATCATAAGTTTCATTATTTACTCCCATAACAAACATAGGAGCATCTTTAGATGGAGCACTTATAATAACTTTTTTAGCTCCTCCTTCTAAGTGTGCATTTGCTTTTTCTGTTGTAGTAAATACACCAGAACATTCAAGAACGTATTCTACACCAAGTTCTCCCCAAGGAATATTCTTTGGTTCCATTTCATTGAATACTTTAATTGTTTTTCCATTAACAACTAATTCATTGTCTTTTCCTTCTACAGTTCCTTCAAAACGTCCATGAACTGTATCATATTTTACCATGTAAGCCATGTAATCAGCTGTAATAAATGGGTCATTTATTGCAACTACTTCTACTTCTCCTTTTCCAAGAGCTGCTTGGAATGCTAGGTTTCCTATTCTTCCAAATCCGTTAATTCCTATTTTTATTGACATAAAAACATCCTCCTTTTATATATAAAAATATTTTTAAACTTTTTATAAAAATTAAAACAATTAGTTTTAACCATTGCTATTTTATATTAAAGATAAATAATTTTCAATACATTAAAGAAATTTTTTTCTCTTACGGAAGTTTGCTTTTAAAAGATATTTAAATCCGCTTTTTTTTATTATTTTAAGTATATTATATGTAAATAATTTTAAAAATAAACCAAAAAAAAGAATGTATAAAAATATACATTCTTAAAATATTTATTACTCTTTTATAATTGTTCTTTAGTTTCATTATTCTTTTTATTTTTTCCAAGTGAAAATAGACCTGAAAAAGAAATTTCTTGAAATAAAAAGTCATGTACATCTGTTAATATTTTTTCTTCTTTTGGTGTTACTTCTATAGCCACTTTTTTAGATAAGTTTATTTCTTTAAATAAAAAAGATTTTACTTTACTCCACATTCCAAATTTAGTAGGTAATTCTTTTTCATTTAATGAATCTTCTGAAACATATCCTCCTGCATATTCAGTATCTTGACTTAATTTTTTCATTTTGCCTTCTTTCATAAGTCATTCCTCCTTTAATAAAGCATAGTTATCACACTTTATATTAAAATGATACTATAATTTTCTATTTTTAGCAATAATTTGAAAGAAATTAAAATATATCTTTTTTATTACAAAACTTAAGATACTAAACAATCATTTTCAGCTTTTGATATTTTAACATTACATATTCTGTTTAAATCATCTGTATTTCTTTTTGCTTTAACTAATATATAATTTTGAGTATGTCCTTTTAAATATCCATTATCCTCTTCTTCAAATAAAACATCTAATTTTTTTCCAATTAAAGCATCTAAATATTCTTTTTCATTTTTATTTGATAATTCTATTAATCTATGACTCCTTATTTCTTTTATTTCAGGAGATATTTGATTTTCCATCTTAGAAGCAACTGTACCTTTTCTTTGAGAATATTTAAACACATGCATTTTGTAAAACTTTACTTCTTCTAAGAATTTATAAGTTTTTTCAAAGTCTTCATCTGTTTCATTTGGAAATCCTACTATAATATCTGTTGTAAGAATTACATCATCATATATGCTTCTTAATCTATCTACAACCTCTTTAAATTCTTTACATGTATATTTTCTATTCATCTCTTTTAATGTTTTATCACATCCACTTTGAAGAGATAAATGGAAATGATGACATAATTTACTTAAGTCTTTAATTCTTTTTGCAAATTCATCTGTAATTAGTGTTGGCTCTAGAGAACCAAGTCTTATTCTCTCTATCTTATCAATTTTTTCTATATCTTCTAATAGATCAATTAATTTATATTCTTCTTTAAAATCTTTTCCATATGATGCAATATGTATTCCAGTAAGAACTACTTCTTTTATTCCTCTATTTCCAATCTCTTCAATTTCTTTTAAAATGTTTTCTTTTTTTCTACTTATAATTCTTCCTCTTGCATAAGGAATAATACAATAAGAGCAAAAATTATTGCATCCATCTTGAATTTTTATAACAGCTCTCGTTTTTTCTGTATAAGTTACAGTTCCAAACTCCATATATTCATTTTCATTATTTTCTTCTTTTTTCTCCACTTTCTTATTTTCAAGTAAGCTATCTATGTATAAATCAATATATTGTTTTTGTTTATTTCCCAGGCTTAAATCTACTTCATCTATCTTTTCTAATTCATCTTTTGCAACTTCTGCATAGCATCCGATTGCAATTATAAAAGCATTTTTATTTAAAGATTTACATCTTCTTAAAAGTTGTCTAGATTTTCTATCAGACATATTAGTAACTGTACATGTATTTATAATATAAACATCTGCAGATTTAGTATTTTCTACTATTTCATATTTTTCACTTAATTTTTGTATCATTGCATTTGTTTCATATTGATTTACTTTACATCCTAAAGTTACAAATGCAATCTTCTTTTTTCCTTTTTCCATTTTCTTCTCTTTCTTTATTTTAACTTTTATTCTTACTTGCTTTTTCTAATTATACTTCTTAAAGTTCTATGTTTATTTCTTATAATTATATATTTTACCACAAAACAATACCCTTAGAAAACAATATAATTATTCTAAGGGTACTTTTTATTTTCTATCGATTGAATCTAAATTATCTAATGCCTTTCCTGTTCCAAGAGCAACACATGATACAGCATCTTCTGCTATCATAACATTTATTCCTGTTTTTTCTTGAAGAAGTTTATCTAATCCATCTATTAAACATCCTCCACCTGTCATATAAATTCCTTTATCACTAATATCTGCTGCAAGTTCTGGTGGTGTTTTTTCAAGAACTGAATGAACTGCATCTACTATTAAGCTTGCAGGTTCATCTAATGCTTCCATCATCTCACTAGAATGTATTGTTAGTGTTTTTGGAAGTCCTGTAATTAAGTCTCTTCCTCTTATATCCATTTCCATATCTTGAATTTTTGGATAGACACAACCTACATTTACTTTAAGTTCTTCTGCTGTTCTTTCTCCTATCATAACATTATATTTTTTCTTTATATATCTTACTATTGCTTCATCAAATTTATCTCCTGCTACTTTTATTGAAGTACTTACAACTGATCCTCCAAGTGAAATTACTGCAATATCTGTTGTTCCTCCTCCAATATCTACAATCATATTTCCAGAAGGTTTTGAAATATCTATTCCAGCACCTATTGCAGCTGCTATTGGTTCTTCTATTAAGTAAACTTTTCTAGCACCTGCATTTGATGCAGCATCTATTACAGCTTTTTTCTCAACTTCAGTAACTAATGAAGGAATACAAATCATTATTCTTGGTGCAAATAAAAACCTTCCACCTATCTTACTTATAAAGTGCTTAAGCATCTTTTCTGTTACTGTATAGTCTGATATAACACCATCTCTAAGTGGTCTTGTAGCAACTATATTTCCTGGTGTTCTTCCTAGCATCTTTCTAGCTTCTTGTCCTACTGCTAAAACTTCTCCAGTGTTGTTATTTACAGCAACTACTGATGGTTCTCTAAGTACTATTCCTTTTCCTTTTACATATGCAATTACAGTAGCCGTACCTAAATCAATTCCAATATCTTGTCCAAACATCAGTATCTCCCTCTCTCTTTTCACAGTCTATTACAAATCCATTACGATTATATTACACATTGCTTAAAATTTCAATCTTTTTATTGATTTATTTTATATTTACTTTATTTACAAAAAATAATGATTTTATACTAATTTTTGAAATTTACATAACTATTGATTTTTAAAGCATTTCGTGAGATAATATGTACGCAAAATAATAAAAAAAGGAGCACATAAAAATGAATAACAGCTTAAATATTTTAGAATTTAATAAAATAACATCTATTCTTTCAAAATATGCTATAACAGAAATCGGAAAAAGAAATTGTGAAAATCTTATTCCTTTTTATGATGAAAAAGAAGTCTTAAAAGCTCAAAGTGAAACTACAGAAGCTTTAGTTTTACTATTTAGAAAAGGAGATTCTCCAATTTTTGAAATAGATGATATTACTCCTTATATTTTGCTTTTAGAAAAAAATACGTTTTTATCTGCTAAAAGTCTTTTATCACTTGCAAATGTATTAAAATTATCAAGACTTTTGAAAGAATACTACTTTGAAAATCCATTAAATGAAACAGATTGCTTAAGTAGCTATTTTAATAATTTATATACAAATGAAAGAATTGAAAAATCTATATTTAATGCTATAGAAGATGAAAATACTATTTTAGATTCAGCGTCTACTACTCTTGCAAATATAAGAAGAGAAATTAGAAAAACAAATAATGATGCAAAAAATAAATTACAATCTCTTCTTAGCTCAAAATATTTGCAAGAACCAATTATAACTATAAAAAATAATAGATATGTTGTACCAGTAAAATCTGAATATAGAAATGAAATAAATGGTTTTGTACATGATATATCTACTAGTGGATCTACAGTATTTATCGAGCCAATGAGTGTATTTGAACTAAATAACAAATTATCATCTTTAAAAAATGATGAACTAATAGAAATAAAAAAAATACTTCAAAAGTTATCATCTCTATTTTTTGATATAACAAATGAAATCAAAAATACGTATAATTTAATTGGTTTAATAGACTTTATTTTTGCAAAAGGTAAATATTCTAGAGAAATAAATGGAATAAGTCCTATTATTTCAAAAGAAAAAGAAATTAATTTAATAGATGCAAAACATCCATTAATAGATAAAGAAAAAGTAGTACCAATTTCTATTGTAATTGGAAGTTCTTATAATTCATTAGTAATAACCGGACCAAATACTGGTGGAAAAACAGTAGCACTTAAAACTTGTGGACTTCTTTGTGAAATGGCAATGGCTGGTCTTCATATTCCAGCAAAAGAAAGTAGCAAAATATATGTATTTGATAATGTTTTTGCTGATATTGGTGATGAACAAAGCATTCAAGAATCATTAAGTACATTTTCATCACATATGTTAAATATTGTAGAAATACTAAATAAAGCAACTAAAAATAGCTTAATACTATTAGATGAACTAGGATCAGGAACAGATCCAACTGAAGGAGCAGCTCTTGCAATTAGTATTTTAGAATATTTTTCTAAAAATGATATACTTACAATTTCTACAACACATTATTCAGAACTTAAAAACTATGCTTTAGTTACAGATAATTTTGAAAATGCAAGCTGTGAATTTGATATAAATACTCTATCACCTACCTATAGATTAGTACTTGGTGTTCCTCGGAAAAAGTAATGCTTTTGCTATTAGTAAAAAATTAGGACTTAGTGAAAATTTAATTATAAGAGCAAAATCTCTTTTATCTGAAGATACTATTAACATAGAAGAATTATTAAAAAATATATATGATGATAAAGTTTTAATTGAAAAAGAAAAAGAAAAAATCTTAGAAGATTCTAAAAGAATAGAAAAATTAAAAACATCTCTACAAAATGAAAAAGATGACATTTCTTCAAAGAAAACTGAAATTATATCTAAAGCAAAATCTGAAGCAAAAGATATTTTATTAGATGCAAAAGAAGATGCTAAAAATATTTTAAAAGAAATGGAAAATTCTAAAGATTCTAAAAAAATAAATAACTTACGAAATACTTTAAATGAAAAACTAAATTCATATTCAGAAGTAGAAGAATCAAAAGAAATACAAGAGCCAATTTCAAAAGATAAAGCAGTAATTGGTCAAAATGTATTTATTCCATCTTTAAATAAATATGGATGTATAATTTCAAATGTAAATAGTTCTAATAAAGTAATGATCCAAATTGGAAATATGAAAGCAAGCTTTGAAATAAGTAAACTTGTTTTAAGTGAAAATAATGAGAAAAGTTCTAAAGTACAAGATGCAAAAGTAAAAAATAATTTAAGTGAAACATCTTATAAAAATAGAAGCGAATACTCTCCAAGAAATGTTTTAACAGAAATAAATGTAATTGGATATAACATTGAAGAAGCAATTTACGTTATAGATAAATTTTTAGATAATGCGGCTTTATCAAAACTTGAATTTGTAAGAATAGTTCATGGTAAAGGAACTGGAATTTTAGGAAAAGGAGTCCAAAAATATCTAAAAAACCATCCTCATGTATTAAGCTACAGATATGGAACTTTTGGTGAAGGTGAAATGGGAGTTACAGTAGTAGAAATAAAAAGATAAAAAAATAAAACACTAATTCAAAAATGAAATGAACTAGTGTTTTTTTATTTTAAAATTAAATCTTTCTAAACACTCCCGCTACTTTTCCAAGTATTTCACAGTTTGGAACTATTATAGGATCCATAGTAGAATTTTGAGGTTGTAATCTTATATGATCTTTCTCTTTATAAAAAGTCTTTACAGTAGCTTCATCACCAATTAAAGCAACTACTATTTCTCCATTATTTGTAGTATTTTGTCTTTTAACTAAAATGTAGTCTCCATCTAAAATACCGGCCTCTATCATACTTTCTCCTCTTACAGTTAGCATAAAGCTTTCAAAATTTCCAACAAAATCTACTGGAATTGGGAAAGTATCTGTTATATTTTCAACTGCTAGAATAGGTTCTCCAGCAGTAATTTTTCCGATTACTGGTACATCTACTAATTCTTTACCATTATAAAATGGTTTATCTAATCTTTCTTGTCCTTCTGGAATTCCGCCCTTTAGAAGTTTTAAAGTTCTTCCTTTTTGTGATTCTTTTTTAATAAATCCTTTTTTCTCTAATTGATTTAAATATCCATGAACTGTTGCTGTTGATCTTAATCCAACAGCTTTTCCTATTTCTCTTACAGATGGTGGATATCCCTTGTTTGATATTTGTTTTTCTATAAATTTAAGAATCTCTCTTTCTCTTTTATTTAAGCCATCTTTATCCTTTTTTATCATTGATTTACCAACTCCTATAATATAATTTTAAATTATTTAAAATGATAGTATCATAAAAACTTTTGGTTGTCAAACAAAAGTTTTGTAAATTTTATGTTTTATTGTTACGAAAATGTTATTCAAACTTAATATATTTTTTCTTTAATTTGTTGAAAAAGATTTTTTTTATGAATATAATGTTGATATATAAAGTTTAGAGGAGAAAAAGATGAATTTTACTAAAGATATTTATTTAAATACAGATAAAATCTGTGAAAATACTAGTCTTATTATCTTATACAGTGGTAGTCTTACAAAACAAAGTGATAATAAAATATATCTTTGTTATGGATATAATGATACTTGGGATAGAAAAGATGAAGTAAGACTTAAGAAAACAGAAAATGGATACCTTGGAGTAATTAGAGTTTCTGCTGGAAGTACTTTTCAATTTGTATTTAGAGACGGAAATAATAATTATGATAACAATAATTCATCAAACTATATACTTCCTATTACTGAAAAAGAAGATACTATTTTAGAATTTGGTCCTAACGAAACTGAATCTAGTGTAGAAGATTCTGAAAAATCTAAAGACATATTAGGAGCATCTGTATATTCCTCTGACTCTGTTGAATTTGACAATACATATTCTGTTCAAAATTCAACTATTCCTGAAAATACTTTAGTAAATAAATTAAGTTATGACTCATTTACTAATACTTACTTTGTAAAAAAAGAAATTATAAAAGAACATACTTCTCTAATAAATGATATAGACGACGAATTTGAAAATATCTTAGAAATGAATAAAAAAGAAGTAGCTGTAGAAAAAGGATTTAGTAATGCTATACCAAAAGTTTCAGAAACTCCTGATTTTGATTCAAGTGTTACTTCAATGGCTATGGTAAAATCAAAAGTAACAAAACCTACAAAGAGATCTTCTTTATATATTTTAAGAAAACGTATTAAACTTGCTATGATTAAATTATCAAAGCTTTTAAAATCAGCTTTAAATTACGGTGAGAATAATAATTAAAATAAAAAATAAGCAGACTAAATAAAAATCTAGTCTGCTTTTATTTTTATATTTATACTTTTATTCATACCATTCAAATTCCCATTCTAGGATTTTAACAGTATCTCCTTCTTTAATTCCCATTTCTCTTAGCTTGTCTTCTATTCCTAAATTTCTAATAGAATTTTGAAGATATGCCATTGATTCATTATCACCTATATTTACTCTTCCCATTAGTCTTTCTACTGCAGGTCCTGTAACTATATATTCATCATCTATTATTTCAATTTTAAACTCTTCTTTTTCTTCTTTTAAAGTATATACTACTTTATCATCAATATCTATAATATCTTCTTTTGGAAGAGTTTTTAGAACTTCTGCTGTTCTTGTAAATAATTCTGATATTCCCTCTCCTGTTACAGCAGATATTTTAAATATTTCTATGTTATTATCTTTTGCAAATTTCTCTAGTTTTTTATATTCAGTATCATCTTGCATAATATCTGATTTATTTGCAACTATTATTTGTTTTCTCTTACTTAATTTTTCATTATATTTTTCTAGTTCTTTATTTATAATTTCATAATCTTCTAAAGGCTTTCTTCCCTCTATTCCAGAGCAATCTATAACATGAAGTAAAAGTCTTGTTCTTTCAATATGTCTTAAAAATTGAAGTCCAAGTCCAACTCCTTCGCTTGCTCCTTCTATTACTCCTGGAATATCTGCTAAAACGAAACTATCTCCTGAAGTAGTTTTTACTACTCCAAGATTTGGATAAATAGTTGTGAAATGATAATTTGCAATTTTAGGTTTAGCTGCTGTAACTCTAGATAAAAGAGTTGATTTTCCTACATTTGGGAATCCTATAAGTCCTACATCTGCTAAAAGTTTAAGTTCTAATATTACTTCTTTTTCTAGTCCTTTTTCTCCATCTTGTGCAAATCTTGGTGCTTGTCTTGTAGCAGTTGCAAAATGAGCATTACCTTTTCCACCTCTTCCACCTGGAAGAACTAGTTCTCTTTGGCCATCTTCTGACATATCAACAATAACTTTTCCGAGTCAAAGCATCTTTTACTACAGTTCCTTTTGGAACTTTAATAGTAAGATCTTCTCCACTTTTTCCGAAGCAATGTCCACCACTACCATTTGCACCTGACTGAGCTTTAAACTTTTTGTTATATCTAAAGTCAATTAAAGTATTTGCATCTTTATCAACTTCAAAATAGATGTCTCCACCTTTTCCGCCGTCTCCGCCGTCAGGTCCACCAGCAGCTATATACTTTTCTCTTCTAAAAGTAACAGCTCCATTTCCGCCATCTCCTGATTTAATTAATATTTTTGTGTAATCAACAAACATCTTTATCTCCTATTTTTCATCATAATAGTCTAGCATCATAGCTTTCTTTATCTTTTTCATAGTTTCTTTTGCAGTTTTTCTTGCCTTATTTGTTCCTTCTCTTAAAATTTCATCAACCTCTTCTATATGAGCTTCATAATATGCTCTTTTTTCTCTTATAGGTTTTAGTGTATCAGAAATATTTTTAGCAAGTTCTTTTTTACAAGCTACGCATCCTCTTTTACCTTCTCTACATTCAGAACATATCTTTTTACATTCTTCTTTATCTGTAAATAAATCATGATAATATGCTACCATACATATATCAGGATTTCCTTTATCATCTTTTTTTATTCTTCCTGGATCTGTAACAGCACTCATTACTTTTTTATTTATCTCTTCTTCTGAATCTGATAAATAAATAGCATTTCCTAGAGATTTACCCATTTTTTCATTTCCATCTAATCCTTTTATTCTTTTTGTATTAGAAAGTATTGCCTCTGGTTCTACTAAAACATCACCATATACACTATTAAATTTTCTAACTATTTCTCTACATTGTTCTATAAGTGGAAGCTGATCTTCTCCAACTGGAACTAAAGCTCCCTCAAAAGTTGTAATATCTGCAGCTTGGCTTACTGGATATCCTAAAAATCCATAAGTTACACTTTCTCCAAAAAGTTCTTTCTTTTGCTCTATTTCTGTCTTTACGGTTGGATTTCTTTGAAGTCTAGCTATAGTTACAAAATTTGAATAAAATACTGTAAGTTCTGCTGTTTCTGGTATCATTGATTGAATATATATAGTAGTTTTTTTAGGATCAATTCCTACTGATAAATAATCTATAGCAACTTCTCTTACATTTTTTCTAACTTTTTCTGGATTATTAAAGTTATCTGTTAAAGCTTGAACATCAGCAATTAGAATATAAGGTTCATACTCATCACTTTCTTGAAGTTCTAATCTTTTCTTTAAAGATCCAAAATAATGTCCTATATGTAATTTTCCTGTTGGTCTATCTCCAGTTAATATTCTTTTCTTTTCCATAATTTATATTCTCCTTTTAAATTTTTATTTTTTAATTTAAAAGTTACTTTGCCATCGTTTATCTTTTATTTTTCTAAATAGTATTTTCATTTCTATCCTCCAATTTTAACTATTATATTATACTTTATTTTCTAGGATTTTACAATATGATATTATCTCTCATTTAATTTTAAAATTTTTAAAATTAAAAAAATCTCCAGATAATTTTCTGGAGATAATTTTTTAATTAAATAATTCTTTTATACTATTATATTCTGCTTTTATTTTCTTTATATACTCATTATTTATTTCTATCCATTCTTCTCTTGATACTTCTTCTCTTGCTCCGCTATCAGTCACCTGTAAGTAAGTGTTCATCTCTTTATTTGTTATATTATCAAGTTCTACAAAACTTACCTTTTTTCCTACAGAAATATTAGTTGGTGCCCCAAGTAAGAAAATATAGTTTTCTTCGTCATTTTCTAAATTATGAAATTCTATTGTAGTTCTATCTAAAACATTTTCGTATATAAACTCAGGCATAGAAAAAATCTTCTTTTTTGTTACTGTTATTTTTGTTCGTACACCATTTTTATTTCCTATATAAAAAGATTCTTGTTTTGTATATCCATTCGTTTTTAGTATTTTTGAAAATTTTGCTTGATTTACAAAAAATGATACTATTGGAACTAAAACAATAATAACTATAAGAATAATAATGATACTAAATAATGACACAATTATTTTCTTTTTCATTAACTTCTTCCCTTTCTAATGATTTTTCTTTAGTTTAAAGCTCAAAATTAATCCTATAAATCTTGTACCATATATGTAAAAAATGTCAATTTAATACATACGTTTTTTAAAAAAGATAAAAAATAGATCCCCCTTCTTAGGGAGACCCATTTTTGTTTACTTTCTCAAAATAATCACATATAGCTTTTCTTAAGATTTGACAGTTTTGGTCATTGTCGAACTCTGGATCAAACAAAAGATTTTGAAACGCTCTTCCTAATATCCTAAGCTGTGTTGACTTTACAAGCCCATCAGGATTTACCAGATACTCATACTCTGAACTTCTGTCTTTTTCTACAGTTACCTCGAGAATCTCAACTTTTGCCATACTTTTACCGTCCTTCCTTATGAAACAACACAAGTACTTATTAACTACAAATCTCAATGATTATATAAAATTATAAATTCCAAGTCAAACATTTTTTAAAATTCTATTTTTTCTTCTATCCATTTTTCTAATTCATCTATTTTTACTCTTACTTGTTCCATTGTATCTCTGTCTCTTATTGTTACTGAATCATCTTCTAAAGTATCAAAATCTATTGTAACACAATATGGAGTTCCAATTTCATCTTCTCTTCTATATCTCTTTCCAATGCTTCCAGCCTCATCATAATCGCACATAAATTTCTTAGATAATCTATCATATACTTCTTCTGCTTTTTCACTTAATTTCTTAGAAAGTGGAAGAACAGCAACTTTATATGGTGCTAAAGCAGGATGTAAATGAAGAACTATTCTTGTATCATCATCTGCTATTTTTTCTTCTTCATAGCTATTACATAAGAATGCAAGTGTTACTCTATCTGCTCCAAGAGATGGTTCTATACAGTATGGTACATATTTTTCATTAGTCTCAGTATCTAAATAGCTTAAATCTTCTTTAGAATGTTCCATATGTCTTGATAAATCATAATCTGTTCTATCAGCAATACCCCAAAGTTCGCCCCATCCAAATGGGAATGCAAACTCTATATCTGTTGTAGCTTTACTATAAAATACTAATTCTTCAGGAGAATGATCTCTTAGTCTAATATTTTTCTCATCCATTCCAAGACTAAGTAGGAATTTTTTACTAAATTCTCTCCAATAATCAAACCATTCTAAATCTGTTCCTGGTTTACAGAAAAATTCAAGTTCCATTTGTTCAAATTCTCTTGTTCTAAAAGTAAAGTTTCCTGGTGTAATTTCATTTCTAAAAGCTTTTCCAATTTGTGCTATACCCATTGGTAACTTTCTTCTAGTTGTTCTTAATACATTTTTAAAGTTTACAAATATACCTTGAGCTGTTTCTGGTCTTAAAAAGATTTCTGATTTTGAGTCTTCTGTTACACCTTGAAATGTTTTAAACATTAAATTAAATTTTCTTATATCTGTAAAATTGTGCTTTCCACAATTTGGACAGCAAATATTGTTATCATCTAAGAATTTTATCATCTCTTCATCTGACATTCCATCTGCTATCATATCTTTTCCATTATCATGAGCCCATTCTTCTATAAGTTTATCTGCTCTGTGTCTTGTTTTACACTCTTTGCAGTCAATAAGTGGGTCTGAAAATCCTCCTACGTGTCCTGATGCAACCCAAGTCTCTGGATTCATAAGTATTGCTGCATCTAATCCAACATTATACTTACTTTCTTGAATAAATTTCTTCATCCATGCTTTCTTTACGTTATTCTTTAGCTCTACTCCTAAAGGACCATAATCCCAAGTATTAGCTAAACCTCCATAAATTTCTGATCCAGGATAAATATATCCTCTTGATTTGCATAGTGATACCATTTTCTCCATTGAATCTACTGACATAAAAATTCCTCCTTTATTTTAGCTAGAGATACAAAAAAACTTTCGTATCTAGCTTTAATTTAGCTAGGGACGAAAGTTTATATTCCGCGGTTCCACCCTATTTGGTTTATTATTATAACCCACCTTAATTTTAAGTTGCTCCAAAGTTCCATCCTATATGTCTATGGCTAAGCTTTCACCTAATCTTAGCTCTCTTTTTTCATATCCAATATATTCATTCTTTTTCAACGCAACGTATTTATAATAAATATTATTTTAAAACTTTTTCTTATATTTGTCAAACTATACTTGAAAAAAATTTCAAATCACAAACTTAAAAATTTTTAGCTTGTGCATAAATATTAAAATCATCTATTTTCAGGCACTTTTTAATCGCTTTTTTGTTCGTATGTTTTATTTTTGTAATATGTATACCTTGATATTTCAATACTTTCAGAGTTTACTTCTACATTATGTAATCTAATTATTGGATTTTCTTTACAATAATATTTCACTGTGGATAATGTGGATAACTCTGTGAATAACTAATATATTCGACATTTTTTAACTTAATTTATTCACACTCAATTGTGATTACTTTTTACTAGTTTACAGAAAATACTTTATTATTCTCAATTATGTTTATAGTAACTTTGTTTGCTGTAAATTTTTCTTTCATTTCATTTCCAAGCATTATCGACTTTTTTAGACATTTTGTGCATTTTTTAAAAAATTTTTATTTTATTTTTCTATATTATTTTTTCATAATATCTTTTACATAAAATAATATAAAAAAAGAATGCAAATTAAAAATAAAATGCATTCTTAAAAAAATTATAATCTATATTAATTCTATTTTTTTATAGCTAATATCTTAAACTTCATTTCTCCAGCAGGAGCTTCTACTGTAACAATGTCATTTTTCTTTGTTCCAAGTAAAGCTGCTCCAATAGGAGACTCATTTGAAATTTTATTTTGAGCTAAATCAACTTCTGTAGAACCAACTATTGTATATTCAATATCTTCATCAAATTCCATATCATGAACTTTTACAATATTTCCTATTTGTACAGTTTTAGTATCTACTTCTGAATCATCAATGATTTTAGCATATCTTAATTTATTTTCTAATTCTGCAATTTTATTTTCATTTGCTGCTTGTGCATTCTTAGCTTCGTCGTATTCAGAGTTCTCTGATAAATCGCCGAAACCTAAAGCTACTCTAATTCTCTCTGCAATTTCTGCTCTTTTTTCTGTTTTAAGAAATTCAACTTCCTTTTCTAAATTATCATAACCTTCTTGAGTTAATAATATTTCCTTGTTCTCATCCATATTATCAGGCTCCTTCCTTAAAATGTTTTTTTAACGCTTTCTATATTACGATTTTTATTTAATTTTGTCAAGAGCTTTAGCTCTTTTTTTTAACACATCTGTTTGCGAAGTTATTTTTTTATGTGCATTTAATATTTCTTTTCCTTTTATTTTGTCTTTATTTCCTATAAAATATCTAATACTTATGCCATCCTTTTTTATTTTTGAAATACTTTCATTAATACTCATATTTAAGTCTAAAATAATACTTTCATAAATAATACATATATCAAAATTACTTAAAGCTTTGAAAATCCTTTTATACCTTTCTATTTTATATATCATATAATTTGTTATATTTACTCCTAAAAAGTCATTTGAATAGTATTTTATGGCTTCTCCTATATTAAAAATAACACAACATCTTGGAATAACACATTTTGAAAAATTTTCTGCTATAAAGTCATAATTTATAATGATGTCTGATTTTTCTAAAGCTTTAATTTTATTAGTAGTAACATTTACTATAATTCCATATTCTCTTTTCATCTCTTCTTGAAGAATATCAAATTGCTTTATATTATTTGTAATAATATTTACTACTCTACATTTTTTTATAATATTTTTTATATTTATAAGTCTTGCTTCTGTTTTATTATTTATTAAAATAGAAATTTCATATTTTTCTAATTTTTCTTTTTGTACTTCTGCTACATATTCTACCATTTTATATACTAAAAGCTCATATAAATATTTTCCATCTAATATATTTAATGAATTACTATATAATATGTTTTTTACATATTGATTATTATTTAGAGAATTTGAAAGCACAATATTTTTGTAATGGTAATTTTTTATACACTTTATTATTCTTTTTAAATTAAATTTATTTTTTTCTTTAGATACTATGTATATTAAATTTATAATTATCCCATCACTTTCTATTTTTATTACCTTTTTTATTGTTTTATGAAATATGCTCATATAAAAAAATATTATTTCATAAATCATTTTCTTTATAAATTTTAGATTATTTATCTTTTTAAAAAATAGATTTTTATCTTTCAAAACTCTATTTAGTTTTTCTAAATTTGTTATGTCATCAATATATATCAAACAAATCACCCTCTATTTATATGTATATGAGGATGATTTATTTTTTATTCTTATTTTTTTATATCAAGTTTAATATGAATCTCATCTAATTGTTTTTTAGTAACTTCTCCTGGTGCATTCATAAGTAAATCTTGTGCTTTACTATTCATTGGAAAAGCAACTACTTCTCTTATTGACTCTTCTCCTGTAAGCATCATTATCATTCTATCAATACCTGGTGCTATTCCTGCATGAGGAGGAGCTCCATATTGAAATGCATTAAATAATGCTGAGAATTTCTTATCAATTACTTCTTTGCTATATCCTGCTTTTTCAAATGCTTTAATCATAATTTCCGGATCATGGTTTCTAACTGCTCCTGAAGATAATTCTATTCCATTACATACTATATCATATTGATATGCTAGAATATCTAATGGATTTTTAGTTTCTAGAGCTTCTAATCCTCCTTGTGGCATTGAAAATGGGTTATGTCCAAATTCTATTTTTCCATTATCTACTCTTTCATACATTGGAAAATCAACTATCCAACAGAATTTATAAATGTTTTCATCAATAAGTCCAAGTCTTTTTCCAAGTTCTGCTCTAATTTCTCCAGCAAGCTTTTCTACTATTCCTTCATGCTCTGCTATAAAGAATATTGCATCTCCTGCGTTAGTGTTTGTTCTTCTTAGCATCTCTTCTCTTTCTTCATCACCAATAAATTTTGCAATTGGTCCTTGAAGAGTTCTATCATCATTTACTTTAAGCCATGCTAATCCTTTTGCTTTACATTCATTTATAGCAAAATCAGTCATTCCTTCAAAAAGTGTTCTTGATTCTGATGCACCTTTTGGTACTGATATAATTCTTACTATCTTTCCATTAAATACTTTTAAATCTACTCTTTCAAATATGTCTGTTACATCTTGTATAATAAGCGGATTTCTTAAATCTGGTTTATCTGTTCCATATTTTAACATTGCTTCTTTATATGGAATTCTTGGGAATGGATGCTCAGCAATTTTCTTTTTTGAAAACTCTTTAAAAGTGTTATATAAAACTTCCTCCATTACCTCAAATACATCTTCTTGATTTGCAAAAGCCATCTCCATATCAAGTTGATAAAATTCTCCGTGGAGATCTATCTGCTCTTGAATCTTCATCTCTAAAGCATGGTGCTATTTGAAAATATTTGTCTATTCCTGAAACCATAAGTAATTGCTTAAATTGTTGAGGTGCTTGTGGAAGTGCATAAAATTTTCCGTGGGTATATTCTACTTGGTACTAAATAATCTCTTGCACCTTCTGGTGATGAACTTGTAAGTATTGGTGTTTGTACTTCTAAGAATCCTCTTTTTATCATTTCATTTCTTAAAAATTGAATAACTTTTGCTCTTAGAATAATATTATCTCTACATTTTGGATTTCTTAAATCTAAATACCTATATTCAAGTCTTAAGTCTTCTCTAACATCTCTACTATTTTCAATTTCAAAAGGAAGACTCTTTGTTCTTTTTCCTAAAATTTCATATTTTTCTACAAATAGTTCAACAGTACCAGTTTCTATATTTCTATTTACTGTTTCTTCATCTCTTAATCTTACTTTTCCCTCAAATGATACAGTTGATTCAATTGGTATTCTTGAAATTTCATCAACTAATTTTTCATTTCCTGATGCTACAACTTGAGTAATTCCATATTCATCTCTTAAATCAATAAAAATTACTCCTCCTAAATCTCTAATTGTTTGAATCCATCCTGCAAGCTTAATTTTTTCTCCTACGTGTTTTTCTCTTAATTCTCCGCACGTATAAGTTCTGTACTCTAACATATCTATCTCTCCTTTTTATTTATTTGGGATAAAGATAAACAAAAAATCTTTCATCCCTATAAAAGGGACGAAAGATTAACTTCCGCGGTACCACCCTAATTGGAAATAAATTCCCACTTTAAAGTATTTGCTCCAATGTGTTTCATAATAGTACTATTTTAAATGCTTTCAGCCTATGGCATTTATTCTCTAATAAATAGTAATTTTTCTATTACTTTTCATCTTCATAGCAATATAAAATTAAATAGCTGTTTTTTCATCAGCTACCTATATATTTTAAACTAGTTTTCTCAATTTGTCAATTTTTTATATAAAAAAAGCCAGGGTCTGCAAAGAGCAAACCCCAGCGTAGTCATTGTTAGTAGGTTACTTATCCTGGGAATCCCTTTTTATTAGGGGCTCAGGACATGGCGACGTGAACGGAACTCACAGTCCCGCAGTTACCGAGGAATTCCTTCTTCTCGGCAACCGAGGCGAACCAGAGGCTCACCTCTACACGATAACGCGAGCCATCCTTCTTGTATTGGACCTTGATGGTCTCAATGTCGCGGCCTTCGAGGGCATCCTTCAGGGTGTGGTAGGTCTTGCCCTTCATGACCTTGTTTTGGAAGAAGAACTCCACCAACGCGTCAGCGCTCAGACCCTTGGGGACCCGCTTATGCACCTTGGTGTAGAAGCTGATCACCAGCTTCTTCTCGCTCGTCGTCTTAGTCGTCGTCTTGGTTTCTAACATGCCTTTTTTCCCTCCTGTGTGTAGGAATTATATTATAAAAAAACACCAAGAGGGCGATACCTCCTGATATTTTTTTACCAAAAGGTATCAGTTACAGAGTAACTAAAAATTATTATAGCATTGTTTACATAATTTTTCAATACCTTTTTTATGTTTTCTTTTATTTTTAATAATTAAACCATAATCCTTGTTCTTTTAATTCGCTTATAATCTGCTCGTGTTCTGCATTTGTAGATGAAAAATAAACTTTTTTATTTTTATCAGCTACAAAGAATAAATAATCTGATTCATCTGGATTACAAGTTGCTTCGATTGATTCTTCACTAATACTAGATATAGGTCCAATAGGAAGTTTTCCTTCCATGTTAGGTCCCCTAGTATTATATTTATTAAAAGTATTAAGTTCAGTTTTAGTTAAGTCTCTATCTCCCATATTTATTTTAAAAGCATAATAAGTTGTAACATCACTTTGAAGTGCCATTTTTTTATCAATTCTATTTAAAAATACTCTTGCAATTCCTTGTCTATCAACTTTACTAACACCTTCATTTTCAACAACAGAGGCTAGACTTAAAAATTGATGTACTGTTAGATTTGTAGCTTCTATTTCTGGTCTATATTCATCTAACACTTTTTCCATTTTATTCATCATAATATTTATTATAGTTTCTATTTTTACATCTTTGCTTTCAAATATATATGTGTCAGGATATAAGTATCCTTCTAAAGGATAATAAATATCATCATCTAATATCTCATCTGTTAAGAACCAATATTTTCCGCTATCTACTAATTCTTTAGCAAATTCTTTACTTTCAAATATTTCCATTACTTCTTCTTTAGTATGATTTGTATTGCTTGCTATTATATCTGCAATTCCTCTCATATTTTTTCCTTCAGGAAACATTACTTTTATTTCTTTTACTATAACATTTCCATTTTGAAGTTCTTCTGTTATTTCTTTTACACTCATACTTTGACTTAATTCATATTCTCCAGCTTGCATATTAGTTACACTATTTAATTTACAATAAACTTTAAATACAAGTTCATCTTTAATTAAGTTATTACTTTTTAGTACTTTTGAAATTCCTTCTACTCCGCTTCCAGCTTCTATCGTAATTTGTGTTAATTCTTTGTTATTAGAATTTACTGCCTTTAAAGATGAATTATAGTAATAATATACTCCAAAAAAAGCTGCAATAGTTATTGCAAGTAATATTATTAAAACAATAATACCAATTGGAAATCCTCTTTTCTCTTTTTCTTCCATTTCAATTGCTTCTCTTCTACCCATATTACCCTCTTTTCTTTTTTATTATTTTATTTCATTTACTATATTTTTTAATTTTTCTGTATCTAAATTATTATCTTTTTCTACGATAAGAGAAATAGAATATTCATTTAAATATGGTCTAAGTTCAGTCAAAAACTTATAAAAGTTATCTTTATTTTCTATATTTTTAAAATCAACTTTTACGCCTTTTAATTTATTTTTTATCGCTGTTTCTACTATTTTAGATATAAATTCTTTTCTAGTATCATAATTTTTTGTAATGCTGTCTATGCCATTTTCTACATCTTCATCTGCCAAAATAGAAACATTATCATCATCATCAGTTTTTATTTTTTGATTTAAAGCAAACTCTTCTCTTTCTACTTTCTCGTTTTTTACAAATTTTGTTTTTATATATCCAATATTTCCATCTGATGTTTTTACTTTTGTATACTTTTTATTTTTCTCTACTATTGTAATTCTTTCATTTTGTTTTAAATCTTTTAAAGTAGTAGAAAAAAATGTTGGTTTATATTTTAATTTTGTTTTCTTAGAAACAGATGCTACTACTTTTTGTTTGTTTAAACAATCTAAATTAATAGTCTTGTTTTCATATTCTTCAACTTCAAGATTATATACAGATGTAACTTCTGAAATTGGTATATAAAAAATACCATTTTTATTTATAATATTATTTTTTACTTTTTTTGATGTGTTATTTATTTCTGCATTATTTTTTCCTTCTATCATTCTTAATATTTTGTTTCCAGACATTGATATTATTTCTGATTTATTTTCTGAATTTTCTTCTTTATAAGTTTTAGAGAATAAGTATGTATCAATATCTTCCGTAGATAAATATAGACTTCCGATTTTCTATAAAAGCATCATATTTTAAAATAACATCATTACTATTTATTAAAACTTTAATCTTATCTGTATCTTTAGTAAAATTTTTAGCTAAGTTTAAAGCAAGTATAACTAAAATAAGTTCGATAAGAACTATCAATATTCTTTTGTATCTATATAAAAAACTAGTATTTTCTCTGTTTTTACTAACTCTTCTCCCTTTCACAAAATCCACTCCTAAAAAATTATTGTAATCAGTATATCATAAAAATATAATTTCTTTAAATACAATTTTTGAGGTTTTTACAATTTTTTTCTACTTATGGTAAAAATACTTTATGTTTACCACTTTTTTTCAAAAAAGCCTTTATTTAAAGGCTAATTTGTGTTATAATAATTATGTAATTTAAATTTTAGAATAATTATACGTAAAACATATATATTTTTAGGAGGAAAAATATGGGAGGATTTATCTTTTTTATAATATTTGTTGTACTTCTTGGTTTTGTAGCATATCACACTATAAAAATTGTAAAACAATCTGAAGTATATATAATTGAAAGACTTGGTAAATTTCATAAAGTAGCAGAAGCAGGACTTACTATCATAATTCCTTTTATTGATAAAGTAAGATCAGTTGTAAGCTTAAAGCAACAAACAATGGATATACCACCACAAAGTGTTATCACTTCTGATAATGTTACAATTACAATTGATACTGTTGTATTTTATAAAATCATAGAACCAGCAAAAGCAGTATATGAAATCCAATCATTAAAAAAAGGTATTGAATATTTAACTATAACAACTATTCGTGATATAGTTGGTAAAATGGAACTTGATGAAACATTTAGTTCAAGAGATATGATTAATGATAGATTAAGAATTATACTAGATGAAGCAACTGATCAATGGGGTTGTAAAATAGATAGAGTTGAAATTAAAGATATTACTCCACCTGCAGACATTAGAGATGCAATGGAGAAACAGATGAACGCAGAAAGAAATAAAAGAGCTTTAATTCTTGAAGCTGAAGGTAAAAGACAATCTGCAATCACTATTGCTGAAGGTAGAAAAGAAGCTGCTATATTAGATGCTGAAGCTCAAAAAGAATCTACTATTAGAAAAGCTACTGGTGAAGCAGATGCAATAAAACAAGTTGCAGAAGCTAAAGCAAAAGAAATTCAACTTGTATATGATGCAATTAAAGACTCAGACCCAGATGATAAATTAGTTCAATTAAAATCTTTAGAAGCTTTAAAAGAAGTTGCAAAAGGTGATGCAAATAAAATATTTATTCCATTTGAAGCTACTTCTGCTCTTGGAAGTTTAGGAGCTTTAAAAGATGTAGTAACAGATAAGAAAAATAAAAAATCAAAACAAGCAGAAGAACTTAAAGAACAACCTGTAGAAAAAAATACTACTAATACAGAAAATCATGAATAATAAAATTTAAACTTAAGATGTATGCTTTTTTTAGCATACATCTTTTTTTATCTATATCTTTTTACAATTTCTTCTATAGAATCAACTAGATATTTCACATCTTCCACAGTATTATATTTTCCAAAAGTTATTCTTAAAGCAGATGAAGCAACACTTTCTGGAAATCCCATATTTAGTATAACTTTTGAAGGCTTAATAAGTCCTGCACTACAAGCAGAACCGCTAGATGCACATATTCCTTTTTTGTTTAATAGTTCTACCATTTTAGAACCTTTTATTCCAAGAAAAGAAATATTACTATTTCCAGGAAGTCTTTTATCTAAACTTCCATTTATATGAATATTATTAAATTTTTTTACTATTGCTTTAATATATAAGTTTCTTAAATAGGAAATTTTTCTCCTATGCTCTTCTAATTCTTCTTTGGCTAGAAAAATACTATATCCGAAGTCCTACTATTCCTGGTACATTTTCAGTTCCAGCTCTCTTTTCTCTTTCTTGGTGCCCTCCATCTTGGATTCTCATAAACGGAATTTTATTTCTAACATACAGAGCACCTACACCTTTAGGACCATAAAATTTATGTGCAGACATAGATAAGCTATCAATGTTTGATTTTTTTACATCTATATCAACATTTCCTACTGCTTGAACACAATCTGTATGAAAAATTATATTATTTTTTCTTGCAATTTTTCCTATTTCATCTATAGGCTCTATTGTTCCTACTTCATTGTTAGCATACATTATAGAAATTAAAATAGTATCTTTTCTAATTTTTCTTTCTAAATCTTCTAAAGAAATTAGACCTTCTTTATCAACATCAAGATACGTTATTTCAAATCCTTCTCTTTCTAAACTAGAACATGTCTCAAGCACTGCTGGATGTTCTATTTTACTAGTTATAATATGCTTTCCTCTTGATTTATTTGCTCTCGCAATTCCCTTGATTGCTAAATTATCACTTTCACTTCCGCAGCTTGTAAAGTATATCTCCTCTGGAGAAGCATTTATGCTTTCGGCTACTTTACTTCTTGCTATATTTATAGCATCCCTGCTATTTTTTCCAAGATCATATACAGAAGATGCATTACCAAACTCTATTCCAAAATAAGGAATCATTTTTCTTAAAACTCTATCATCTACAGGAGTTGTTGCAGCATAATCAAAATACATTATTCTTTCCATTATTACCATTCCTTTTAGTTTTTAAAATAAAAATCTTTGTTACTTATAATCTATGATAATAAAACAAGTTTTGTGTTATTTTAAAAGAAATTATTTAATTTAAAATCATGTTTATTTGATATATATGATAAATAAACCCTAATTCTTGATATACAATTTAAAGATTCTATTTTATTTTTATTTTTTACATAACAATTTAAAGAATCCATTTCAGTTCCTACTTTTTCAAGTTCTTGATGTTCTATATAATAACTAAAAGTTTCTTCGTCTTTATTCCATTCTTCTTTTATTTTGTCTACATCTTCTTTTAGTAAATCTACATCTATTATTTCTTTTTCATTTTCAAGCATTGTTTGTACTTTTATTAAATCATTATCTATATCTTTAATCTTATTATCTGTAAAATTAGATGAAACCAAATCTGCTATTATAATTATAGCCAAGACTATTGTTGAAATTATTATTTCCTTTTTCACTTATTTTCCTCTTTTCTTTGCTTTTTGCTTTTCTTGGAAAAAAATATTATCATTTCCATCTATTGTGACTATCAAAGCCTCTTCTGGTTTATATCCAAATTTTTCAGTCTGTTTTGAAAGCCACTTATAGTCTTTATTTATCTTTTTTAAATTATCTTCCATAACTATCCCATCTATTACTAAATCATAAGATATTCCTTGATACTCTTTATTTAGATTCATATCTTCAATTGTAACATTTTGTTTTTCTGGTTTTAGAATAACATTCACTTGACCTGATGTTTCTAAAATTGCATATTCAATATCTGATATATTTACTACATTATTTCCTCTTAATCTTTCTTGAAGTTCATTTATTGTATATCTTTCTTTTATTAATTTTTGTTCATCTATTCTTCCTCTATAGATTAAAATAGATGGCTTACCACATAAAATTTCTCTTGCTCTTATACTTTTAATATTTGAATATGCAATAATTAAATTCATAAATAAAAGGCCAAGTATTGGTATTATTCCATGAGTAATTGGTATACCACTATCAGACATTGGTACAGTTGCTAAATCTGAGATCATAATTGCTATTGTAAATTCAAAAGGTTGCATTTGCCCTATTTCTCTTTTTCCCATTATTCTCATTACAACTAATATAAGAGAATATAAAATTATTGTTCTTACAAAAATAATTAACATTTTCTTCCTCTTTATTTTTTATTTCTAATCATATTATTTTATTTTAAGTAAAAAATATTCTTAAAATCAAAAATAAATTTAAAAATAAAATTAAAAGAAAAAATTATGAATAAACAAAATATATTTGTACATAATATAAACATAACCTGCATAATACACTTATATTTTTACTTTGTATGTAAGGAGGTTTTATAAAAATGAATGATAATGATTCAAATGTACAGGGCGCTTCAATGGGAACTTGGGGACAAATCATTGGTAGACTTATAGCATCTGCTATTATACTTGCAGTAACAGCTTTTTTCACTCCAGGTTTTACTATAAATAATATATGGGCTTTAGGATTAGCTGCAATCGTTTTGTCTGTAATGGACTACTTAATAATAAAGTTCACAGGTTTACATGCTATGGCGTTTGGTAAAGGTTTTGTAGGATTTGTTTTAGCTGTAATTGTACTATATGCAACTCAATTCTTTGTAAGTGGTTACTCAATATCTTGGATGGCAGCAATAATTGGTGCCTTAATTTATGGAATAATAGATTACATGATTCCAGGAGAGCAAGGTATGTAACTTAAAAAAACTCTTAGATTTTAAAATCTAAGAGTTTTCTTATTTTATTTAACTATAAAAATTTATTTATTAATTGATTTTATTTCTTTTTTGTTTTCTTATTTTTTATGCTCCATCCTTCTTTATTTAATTGTCTTTGTCTTGCAATAGATAAAGCATTATCTGGAACATCATCTGTAATTGTAGATCCTGCAGCTACTACTACATTTTTTCCTACATTTACAGGAGCTACTAAATTAACATTTGATCCAATAAATGAATCATCACCAATTTTAGTTTTATGCTTTTCTGCTCCATCATAATTACATGTTATAGTTCCACAACCTATATTTACGTTTTTGCCTATTTCACAATCACCCATATAAGATAAATGTGGTACTTTGCTTCCCTCTCCTACTTTTGTTTTCTTAAGTTCAACAAAACTTCCAACTTTTGCATTATTTTCAATAATGCATCCTTCTCTTATATAAGCATTTGGTCCTATTTCACAATTTTCTCCAATTACTACTCCATCTTTAATAGTTGTGTTTGGATGAATTACTGTATCTCTTCCTATTTTTACATCATCATAAATATAAGTACAATTTGAATCTTCTATTGTAACACCATTTTTCATGTGTTCTGTATTTATTCTCATTCTTAAAACTCTTGTTAAAAGTTCAAGTTGAATTCTATCATTTACTCCTAATATTTCAGTATTGTCTTCTACAATTAAAGCTCCAGTCTTTAATCCTTTTTCGCTCATTATTTTAATTACATCTGTTAAATAATATTCTCCTTGAGCATTATTTGGTGTAATTTCTTTTATTGCAAGTAATAATTCTGGAATATCAAAACAATAAATTCCTGAATTAATTTCTCTTATTTTTCTTTGTTCATCTGTTGCATCTTTTTCTTCTACTATTTCTGTAACTCTACCATCTATATCTCTTATTATTCTTCCATATCCTGTTGGATTATCATAGATTGCTGTTAATAATGTTGCATATTCACTTTCTGTCTCTGATTTATTTATTAGCTTTCTTAAAGTATCTTCTCTAATTAAAGGAACATCACCATAAAGAATAACTACTTTTCCTTTTTTACCCTCTAAATAAGGAACTGCTTGCATTAAAGCATGACCTGTTCCAAGTAATTCTTTTTGTTCTACAAACTTTACTCTTCCTTTTAGAACTTCTTCAACACTTTCCTTTTGATGACCAACAACTGCAACGATTTCATCAGACCCAATTCTTTCTGCTAAGTCAACAACTCTTGTAACAAGCTCCTTTCCATAAATCTTATGTACAACCTTTGATTTGTTTGTTTTCATTCTAGTCCCTTTTCCTGCTGCCATAATAACTGTTATTATATTTTCCATACTTCTATCATCTTACCTTTCTAAAAACAGTTTTATAAATTATGAAATGATTTTATCACAAGAGATACGATTTTACAATATTTGCATTTTTCATAAATATCAAAATGAGAAGCATTTGTGCCTCTCATTTTATTTTTTATCGGTTGCATATGCACTTAGTAAATATAGCAATTGAGATAAGTGCAATTATAAGACCTGTTATTATAGCTATAAAATATGCAAGTGTTAATGTTGCTACAATTCCAAATAAAGATTCTACAACAACACCAATTGCAAATGCAAGTATTATAGCTAAAAGTGCAATAATTATTTTAAAGCAATTACATTTATTATTGCATTTTTTGTTACAGTTAATTATTATATCTGGCTCCATTTTTTATCACCTACTTATTTTTAAGTTATAGTATATTATATGAAGCTTATCTATTTTTTGTTTAACTCTCCTGCTTTTTTTATTACATCATAACCATATTTTTTCTTAAGTAAATCAACTGTTTTATCTATTTTTTTATCTTTTGTCTCTTCGCTTTTATCAAAAATAGAAAGTTGAAGTTCATCTTTTTCACAAAGTCCATCTACTCTGACTCCAATAAGTCTAATTTTATCACCTTTATAACATTCTTTTAATAGTTCTTTTGCAGTATGTGTTATATCTTTCGAAGAATCTGTTCTGCTTGGAAGTTTTTTCTGATGCGAATATACTTCAAACTCATTATTTTTTAATTGAACATTTACAAAAGAAGCTAGCATATTTTCTTTTCTTAATCTATATGCTACTTGCTCTGATAATTTTATAAGTACTGGATACAATTCTTCTAAAGAAGAAAAATCATATGGAAGAGTTTCACTATTTCCTATTCCCTTTGGTCTTGACTCTTCAAAGTGTACTTCTTCTTTGCTTTCTCCTCTTGAATAAGTCCAAATCATGTAACCATATTTTCCAAAATTCTTTATCATAAACCTCTCATCTTTTTTTGCTAAATCACCAATTGTTTTTATTCCGAAGTCTATAAAATTTATTTATAGATTTTCTTCCAACCATAAATAAATCTTCTATTGGAAGTGGCCACATTTTTTCTTCTATTTCAGACTTATATAAAGTATGTATTTTATCTGGTTTTTCAAAGTCAGATGCCATTTTAGATAAAATCTTATCATCAGAAACTCCTACGTTTACTGTAAATCCAAGCTCTTTTTTTACTCTCTCTTTAATCTCTATTGCAATTTTAACTAAATCTTCACCGAGGCTTTATGAATTCTGTCATATCTAAAAAACATTCATCTATAGAAAACCTTTCTATTTTATCTGAATACTCACAAAGCATTTTATATAGTCTATCAGAATATTTTCTATAAACATCATATTCACCTTTAATTACAACAATGCTTGGGCATTTTTTTCTAGCTTGAAAAATTGGTTCTGCAGTTTTTATTCCAAACTGTTTTGCAATATTACTTTTTGCAATTACAATTCCTCTTCTTTGCTCTTCATCTCCACCTATAATAGCAGGAATTGTTCTAATATCTAGTTTTTCTCCTCTTTTTAGTTTTTCTACTGCACTCCATGATAAAAAAGCATTATTAACATCTATATGCAGAAATTTTTTCTCCACTTATATCACCTAGAAAAATTATAAAACATATGTTTTTATGTGTCAACTTTATTTATAAGCTAATTATCTTTTCCCAAGCAAGATTTTCTTTTCCAAAATGACCATAATTTGTAGTATCTTTATATATTGGCTTTTTTAAATCTAAATACTCTATTATTCCTCTTGGAGTTAAATCAAAAACTTTATATATTTTTTTCACAATATCCTCTTCTGGAATTGTATTTGTTCCAAAAGTATCAACAAATATAGATATTGGTTTTGCAACACCAATACTATAAGAAAGTTGTATTTCGCATCTTGAAGCAAGTTTATTTGCAACTATATTTTTAGCAATAAATCTTGCCATATAACATGCAGATCTATCTACTTTTGTAGGATCTTTCCCTGAAAAAGCACCTCCACCATGGCGACTATATCCTCCATAAGTATCTACGATTATCTTTCTTCCGAGTTAAACCACTATCTCCAAGAGGACCTCCTATTACAAATCTTCCTGTTGGATTAATATAATATTTTGTGTTTTCATCTAAAAGATTTTCTGGAATAACTTTTTTAATAACTTCTTCTTTTATGTCTTTTCTTAAAGTTTCCATATCTACTGAATCTAAATGCTGAGTTGATACTACAACTGCATCAATTCTATATGGAACATTTCCTTTATACTCTACTGTAACTTGTGTTTTTCCATCTGGTCTTAAGTAATCTAATATTTTTTCTTTTCTAACTAATGTTAATCTTCTTGCAAGTTTATGAGCAAGTGATATTGGAAGAGGCATAAGTTCTTCTGTTTCATCACATGCAAATCCAAACATTATTCCTTGATCCCCAGCGCCTTCTGTTTGTTTTGAATTACTTGTTTTTGATTCTAAAGAATTATCAACTCCAAGAGCAATATCATCTGATTGTTTTGATATATTAATATGAACTTTGCAAGTTCTATAATCAATATCTGTTTTCTCATTATCATATCCAATATCTCTTAAAGTATTTCTTACAATTTTTTCAATATCAACTTCTCCTTTTGATGTAATTTCTCCTGTAACTATTATTTCTCCTTTACTTGCAACAGTCTCACATGCAACTCTAGAATTTGGATCTTGCTCTAAATAGCTATCTAATATACTATCTGAAATATAGTCACAAACCTTGTCTGGATGTCCTTCTGTTACACTTTCTGATGTAAATAATTTTCTCATATCTAATCCTCCTAAATATATATTTATATATCATCAATTTTAAGCTCAAAAAAACCTTTGCAGCATTTGCAAAGGTTAATAACTTCTTTAATCATCAGCCAAAGCTTACTGCTTTGTCGGTATTAGCACCTTATTTTTTAATAGGTTGCTGTGGAGTCATAAAGCCGAATCTCTCGTCCACTCTTGATAATATATATTTTATGTTGTTTATTATGACAGACTTTTTTCTAGTTGTCAATATTTTCTAAAATTTAAGTTCCTTCATTTTTGAAATATCAATATTATAAATCTTTTCATAAACACTTTGTACATCTAAAGAAGTTACTTTTGATTTATCTAAATCTAACTTCTCTATCATATCTAATACTTCTTTTTCATTTTTTCCTTCAATTTCAAGATAAGTTGGAATTAATGGCCAAGAATCTATATCAAGTTCTACTCCATAAAGCATATATCTAATTCTTTTATTTTCTTGATAAGCTTTGCTAAAAAATCCCATTTTATTTAATATTTCATTTGTAGTCTCTAAATCTGATACTACAATCTCAGCTTCTTTTGTACCATCTATTTTATCTGATGTGACATCTTTAAAAGTAAGTGTAGTCTCTATTCCATTAGTTCTAAGTCTAATCCATTTACCGATCATTTTTGGGAATAGTATCATAAACATATCTTTTTTGGTTAAATTCTCCTATTTTTTCAGCATGTAATTCTTCTAATTTTTTTATTAATTTTTCTTTATCAATTTCAAGAACTCTAACTTCATATTCTGTTTTCATAAAGGCTCCTAACTTTATTTAATAGAACTCATAAATTTATTAGCACATTTTTTTATATTCTTCATCTTTTTAATTGTATCTTTATTTTTGTAATCTATTCTATTTATTAATTTATCAACATAATCATTGTCTTTTAAATATTTAAGTCCAATATCATAATTAAAATCATATATCCAAGCTAAATAAGATACCCAAAAATCAAGTGGTGTTTTTCTGTTTTCGCATTTTATTTGTTTATGATTCATAAAATCTTCATAAACATCATCACTAATTTTTTCTTTTTCAATCTCTTCTTCTGAAATTCTATATAAAGTTTCAAATTCTTCTGTGTATTTTATTCTAAAATTATCTGTTTTATCAGCATCTCTTATTATTTTACAATGAAGTAATTCTTCTTCTGTTAATCCTTTTTCTATCTGATATTTATTATGATTTTTTATTGCTTTTAAGATAATGCTATCATATTGATCATCTTTTATAAAACTTCTAATTAAGTTATTCTCAAATAATACGTTAATTCCATATTCTGCATGATCTTTATCTTTAGAATCAATGAAACAATCAAATTTTTTTGCTTGTTCAAATCTTCCTATATCATGCAAAAGCGCAATTAATTTTGCAAGCTCTATATTTTCTTCATCTAGTCCTATTTTTTCTGCTATATATCCACTCATTGAAACGACACCATAAGTATGTCTTATTTTTACTTCAATTTTATCATCTTCTGTATTATATTTGTCAACATATGACTTAAATACTTTTTCTGCACTTACTAAATCTATCATTTCTATTATTTTGTCCTTCTATTTTATTATTTTGATTATATTTTCTTTTCTAGGCTTTGCTTTTGGATATTCTCCTTCTATTTTTCCAATTGCTAAAGAACCAACGCATTTATACTTTTCTGGTATCTCTAGTTTTTCTCTTAAAGAATTTCCAAGTTCAGATTTAAATAAATCATCTGTACAATTTATCCAGCATGCTCCAAGATTTAGTGCTGTTGCTGCTAGATGCATATTTTCTATAGCTGTAGACGCATCTTTTACATATGTATTTATTGTTTCGTCGCCAAATACTAGAATTACTGTTGGAGCTCCATAAAAAGGACTTGTTGAAATGTTTCTTATCTGCATACATTTATCTACTAGCTCGTGCATTATTTCTTCATTTTGTATTGCTACAAAACCATAAGATTGCATATTCATTCCACTTGGTGCATATGAAGCACATTCTAATATAGTATGCAAATCTTCATCTGAAATTTGTTCATCTTTAAAATTTCGTATGCTTCTTCTGTTTAAAATCGTTTCAATTGTACTATTCATAAATTCCTCCTAATAGCTAATTCTTAAGTATTCTAGAATAAATTCTTTATCAATATTATCAAATAAAAATATCTTTGTCTATTGTTTTAAAATTAATGTAATAGAAATAATACATAATTTGAAAAAATCCCCGAAATGTGCTATAATAAAGGTACTCGCAACTATACATTGTGGGTGCAACACCACACACACTTCTCAACTTTAAGAAGGAGGATTAGTCATGGCGAAGAAACTGGTTGCACTGCGAGAGGACATTTCTCAGAAGGTTGGCGGAATGGAGCCCAAGACCATCTACGAGGTCGAGCGCATCGACAATCGTGGGAACTACAAGCTCCTGGGAGTAGCGGGTATCTATCCCGTAACGCTCTTCCGCGACATCCCCATCTACCTTTGCATCACGACCGAAGTGCCGCAAGTCGGTACTCAAATGGGCATCTTCTGGCGAATCGAACCGAGTCTCACCCTCGGAAGTTACCAGCACAGCTCTGTCATCACCAAGGTGACTCAACTCTACGACAACGTCTACGAGGTCTGGACCAAGAATACGATCTACATCACGCAGGTTAAGCTTAGCTAAACCATCAACCAGTAAAAGAGGCATTAGGGCTCACCTAAAAGCCTCTTCTATTTTTTAAAATAAAAAAACAATATAGAAACTTTCTATATCGTTTTTATCTACATATTTTTGAATGTGCTATATAGCACACTATTTTATTTTGCTTTTTTTGCAACTTCTGCAATTTCAGCAAATGCTTTTGGATCAGAAACTGCAACTTCTGCAAGCATCTTTCTGTTTATATTAACATTTGCTTTCTTTAATCCTGAAATTAAAGTACTATATGTTAATCCATTCATTCTTGCTGCTGCATTAATTCTTATAATCCATAATTTTCTAAAATTACTCTTTTTATCTTTTCTTCCTACATATGCATACATTCCAGATTTCATAACAGCTTGTTTTGCCATTCTATATCTGTAGTGTTTTGCACCATAGTAACCTTTTGCTAGCTTAATAACTTTTTTATGTCTAGCTCTTGTAGTTCTTGCTGTTTTTACTCTTGCCATTTATATTCAACTCCTTTACTCTCTAAAATACTAATCACCATATGGTAATAATTTCTTTACATGTGATTTACATGTATTATCTAATATTCCGTCTTGTACTCTAGCTGTATGTTTTTGTCTCTTTGTTTTATTAGCTAATAAGTGTCTTCTATTAGCTTTTGTTCTTTTTACTTTACCACTACCTGTAAAACCATATCTTTTACTTGCAGCTTTATTTGTTTTTAATTTTGGCATAATAAATTCTCCTTTCTATTTCTTAGCTAGTATTAAAAACATTGTTTTACCTTCTAAAAGAGGTTTCTTTTCAACAACAGATACTTCAGAAAGTTGTTCAGCAAATTTATTTAGAACAATCTCACCAGCTTTTACGTTGTTTAGTTCTCTTCCTCTAAATCTAACAGTGAATTTAACTTTGTTTCCAGCCTCTAAAAATCCTTTTGCATTTTTACACTTGAATTCAAAGTCATGGTCTCCAATATTAGGAGTAACTCTTATCTCTTTAATTTCAATTGCTTTTTGATTTTTTCTAGATTCTTTTTCTCTTTTTGCTTGTTCAAATTTGTATTTTCCATAATTCATTATTTTACAAACTGGAACATCAGCGTTTGGAGAAACTAAAACTAAATCTAATCCTTTTTCATCAGCAATTTCAATTGCAGCAGATGTTGCCATCTCTCCTAATTTTTGTCCTTCTTCACTAATTACTTGAACTTTACTAAATCTTATTTGTTCGTTAATAGGTAATTCTTGTTTTATATAAAACACCTCCACATTCTATGTGTTTTTTCATTTTTCTTAAAATAAAAAATGACTTGTTTTTTAAAAACAAGTCTATCCACTATTATCCAATAAATAAAATTAAATTTACTATGTAAATACTTTTTATTTATTAAATATAAAATTTTATTACCTTTTTCTATAAAAAGATGAGGTGAGAAGTGGATGACTTCTTCTTAAAACTTATTATAATATACTACTTTTTTAAGCTTATGTCAAGGTTTTTAGCTAAAAAAGATAGAACTATTCTTTTATAATTTTGCAATTATATGTTTTTCCATCTATGCTTACATATAAATAAAAACTTTTACTTTCAAAATCTTCTGTATTTATCTCAAATCTACACTTAAATGTGTCATCATTTTCAATAAGTTCCTCAATATCTTTTGAATAATATATATTATTATCACTATCTTTAATATATATAGTTGAGTTTTTTATCTTTTGGTATTCTTCTCTATCCAATCTGTTATTCAAAGAATTATTATAATCACTATATCCTTTAATTTTTCCATCTATTATTAACATCTGCTGTGTTACATTCATTTTGTTAATATCTAAATTTTCTATATTATTTTCTAGTTTTAGATTAATAGTCTTTGGATTGTAATACTTTTCACTAGTATTTATTTCAAATACCCATTCTGCA
The DNA here is from genome assembly GCA_947628215.1 of uncultured Clostridia bacterium. GTDB lineage: Bacteria > Bacillota > Clostridia > TANB77 > CAG-508 > UMGS1994. The sequence continues at coordinate 66,537 of CANQYZ010000006.1, forward strand.
TTTGAAATATTAAAACTATTCTGCTCATTTATTTTAAATTTATTTTCATTTTTCTCTATGTCTGACATTAAAAATCCTAAATCAAAAATTTTTATAAATAATTTTTTACTTGTTGGAAATCCTTTTTTTGAAGTTACTTCTATTTCAGAAATGATATTTCTATCTTTTGAACTAATATTATAAATTCCACTAGAATTCATATATAAATTTTCAAATACATTTTTAGAATCATACTTTATTCCAAGTTCTTTATATAAATTTAAAATTGTCTGTTCATCTTTCACATTAGGATTTATTCTAGATTCTACATCATAAATATTATTATTCTCATCATATATAGCATATCCGAATGAAAACGATTCAGAATTAACATCGATATTATCATCAAATTTAAAATTAACTTTCATATTAATATAATCATTAAGTAAAACTATAGAATCAATTTTAACTTTAACTCCATTTTTATATACATAATCCATATTAATTGTTTCATCATCAGCATTTATTATTTTTTCATAACTAATGTCTTTGTTTTTATATTCTTTAAATAAAAAATTCCATTTTATTTTTGCACTAACTTGCATTGAAAAGATTCCTACTAATATTAATACAATAAAAATCATAGAAAAATTTAATATAATCTTTTTATAATTTGGTCTGTGATTTATTCTTTTTAAAATGTTTTCATAATTTAATTCTTCATTACTCTTTTTTTGAATATATTGTTTTAGAATCTTATTACTCACTTTTTATCACATCCCTTCCAAGCTTATCTTTAATTTCTTTAAGTGTTCTATATATTCTATTTTTTACATTTGATTCATTAATATTAAGTTCTTTAGAAATCTCAGATATTTTCATATCTAATGCATAATATAAGTAAAAAATTTTACTTGTTATCAGATCTTTACTATTTATATAATCCCATACCTGACTTACATTTTCTTTTGTTATAAATTCTTCTTCAATATCTGTTTCATCTATAATTTCATTATTATGATCATCTTCATCAATTTCTGATACTTTAAATTTTCTTGCTCTGCTAAAATGTCTCTTTATAACATTATTTGCAATTCCTAAAATATAATTTTGATAATCTTTTTCCGTCACTAAATTTATTCTTTTTAATTTTTTAAATAGTTCTACATAAGTGTCTTGTAAAATGTCATTTACATCTTCTACATTATTGCACCTTACAACAATAAATTTCATAACACTATAATATGTTTTTTTATATATTTCTTCAAAATCCATTTTTAATCCCTCTAACTATATATCAGTACTTTTGATTAAAAAGTTTCATTATTTGAACATATTTTAGCAAAATATACAAAATTTAACAATTTTATTTTAAACATAAAAAAACTTGAAAATCTTAAACTTCCAAGTTTTGTATGAAGAAGCATTCCTTTTATAGCAATCATCATAGCTTTTTCAGGAGTATTTTCCATCATTACTCTAGCTGATGTTTCTTGCATTCCTCCTATATATCCTAAATGATGTCTATAAACTTTTTGATCTAATTTTTTCTTAAAATAAAAAATGACTTGTTTTTTAAAAACAAGTCTATCCTCTATTATCCAATAAATAAAATTAAATTTACTATGTAAATACTTTTTATTTATTAAATATAAAATTTTATTACCTTTTTCTATAAAAAGATGAGGTGAGAAGTGGTGAAATGCACCCCATTTAGTAGACATAGAAAAAAGAATCTATGTTAAAATACTAAATGGAGGTGTATTTTTTATGGC
>CANQYZ010000007.1 GCA_947628215.1 uncultured Clostridia bacterium
TCAGTTGCAACCTCACCGATGATATTAACAGAACCATCTGTCTTTTTCTGTACGTCCAAACATTCCTGACCTGCGATTGTTTCAGTCTCACGCATTGATAAGATATTTCTTGTTGGATAAATTTTTCTTAAGTGAAGCTCGAATGCAGTTTCAGTGATACGAAGGTTCATAGTTTCATATATGTTTTCAATCATCGCCATCAGCATTGTTGTTTTACCACAACCTTGCTCACCAGTAAGTGCTATAATTCTGGCTCCTTTTACTAAGAATTTTAATAAATCTATTGCTTCTTCTTTTCCATCAAATCTAACGATTTGTTCTAGTGTAGCTCTCTTTGTATCGAACTTTCTTACGAAGAAAGCCCATGTCTCAGACATACTTGGTCTAACAACAACGATACGAGAACCATCTTTCATTTCATTGATTTTATAACCGTTTGTATCAGATAACTGACCTGGGTTATTATATTTATAAATGTTTTGACATACTCTCTTAAGTTCACTCTCTGAACCAAATGATAGGAATGCAAGTCTTATTGATTTACCTTGGAAGAATATCCAAATACTATCACAAGCTCTTGGAACTTTTGCTTCAGTAATTTGTGTTAAATAGTCTCCATCTGTTTGAGCAACTTGGCTTAAGAATGATTCTGGAAGACCAGATACACCTCCTGAAACACCATCTATGTTCATATCTCTTATTTCATCTATACTACTATATCCTTTATATCTTTGATATATTCTTTGTACAACTACTTCTAGCTTATCATGGAAAGATAAGTTAAAGTTTTCTTTCTCATAAATATCATCAATTTCTTGCTCTGTTATTACGTAGCAAGGTTTTGATTCACCAGCAACATATTTTAAAACAGCTAAATCATATTTTTTAATCATTTGTGTTAATGCTTCATAGCCAAATTCTTTTTTATATTCATGAATTATAACATCAAACTTATCTTGAGCTGTTAGAAGAGATGGAATATCAAAAGGTATTGACTTAGAAATATTTGTTTCAGTAACACCATATTCTTTTGAAAGTAAATCATAAATAAGCTCTTTTATGTATTTCTTATCATTAACGTCTCCATAAGTACAACCTTTTAGAGCTTTCTTTAATTCATACTTTTTATTTTTTCTTCTTTTCAATTCTTCTTCTGATAAACCAATATCATATAAGTTTACTTTTGTGATTTCATCAAGTCTTTTCTTTATAAAAGCAACCATTTTATCAAGAGTATATGTTTTATCATCTTGTTCTACTTCATTTTCAGTTTCTTCTTTAGCTTTTTTCTTGATATTATATACGATATAAGTTATTGCAAGTATAAATACAGCTACTACTGCAATTATGTTTTTCAAATTCATTGCTTTTCTTTGGCTCCTCTCTTCATTCTAGAATCCCATTTGAAGTGCTTTTATCCTATTTATAATATCTTCTGTTGATGATGTTATTTCAGATATAAATAAAGCATTTCTATCTGAACTATCTATAATTGACATTCTAAATTTTAGAAAATAATTGCTTACCATTCCTTCACTTGCTGATTCAAAGAATAAAGTATTATAAGATACTACTGATATTTCACCTTTTAGTCCTAAATATCTTGAAATATTCTTTTTTGAATATTTTGAAAATCTATCATATCTTCCGATTAGTGGTAATACTTTATTTGATGCAAATAGTTCGTTTTTCTCTTTTAATTCTGTATATTCATCTAAGTCTACTAATCTTTGTGTTAAGTTTAAAACTATTAAATCTGATATTTGCAAAACATCTTTTACAAAAGGTTTATCAAAACCTTTTTGAAGATCTACAAATACATAATCATAATATCTATTTGCTGTTTTTAATATATCTACAAATCCAGCTTCAAGTTTAGCTTGATCTGCTGGTGATTGAGCTTTATTTTTAGTTATAATCTCAAGTCTATTTTTAAATATAACTTTTGTATAATCTTTAATAGCTTCAGGAGTTTCTTTGCCACTAGATACTAGTTGAGAAAGTCCTGCTAAACCATTTCCAAGGTCAAGTTTTCCTTGATTTAATTTCTTTATTGCTAAATTTTGATCTACTTGCTTGCTATCCCAGAAGCAATTAGCAATAGTAGGATTGTCAAAATATGTATCTACTACAAGTATTTTGTAATTATGTTCTACTGACATATGAGTTGCAATTGCAATCATTGATAATGTTTGTGCTGTTTCTTTATTATTTTTGCTCCAAAAAGCTACAATTGACATTTTATTAAACTCCTTTTTCGATTTTTCTAACTGCTTTTTTTACATCTCCAGATGAAACGCCATCTGTCTCTAATAGTCCTGATGCTAAATATATTAGAGAATCTTTATATTGAGAACTTAAATTTTTAAACTTAATTCTAGAAGTTCTTTGATTCTCAAATATAATACTTTGATCTCCTCTTTCAAATGGAAAATATATTTTTTCTTTTTCCCAAACTATATTGTAATTCATTCCTAAAAACTCTAAGTATTCATCTTCTTCTTTTGTCATATCTCTAGAAAATAATACTTTAGTAAGAGTTACATCTTGTTGAATTCCACCAAAAAGTTCTAATCCTTTTTTTAATGAATACACGTCAAAAGAAGTAACGAAATATTTCTTATCTGCTTCTTCTAGTTTAAAATTTTCCATTCCAGAAATCGTATCTGTATCTACAAAAGCAACATCATATAAAGATGTTATATCATCTACGCCTAAATAATCTGATATATCTTCAAAGCTCTCGAAACCTACTGCAACATCCATTGACTCATATTCTGTAACATATGTAGTAGTTGGATTTATTACTGGTACGATATATTTTGCTTTTTGAAGTAATGTTGCATCTACAATTAGCATCTTTTTTCCAATTTCTTGGAAAATTTTTGCTATATATAATATTAAATCTGTTTTATCATATGCTCCTATAAAAGCAATCTTCTTCATCTAAAAAACCTCCGTCTAATAAGTACCTTCTCCTAAAAATGCATTTCTTTCATCTGTTTGTTGTTGTTCTTGAGATGTTACACCTTCATTTGTTTTCTCTCTTATTTCCTCTTGTTCATATCCACCTAAGTAGCCTTCGATAATGCTTCTTACACTCTTGTTATTTGCCCATGCATATCCTTGATTTTCAATCATGTATTTTATAATACTTTGTACACCTTCTGTTGGTACATATGTAATCTTAGAAGCTTTTTGGCTTTGTGGTGAAGTATAAACATCTGCCCATAAGCTACTTCCATCTATAATATATGATTCTATTATTGCATTGCTCAAACTCTCAATTTCAATTTCTGACATTTTTAGCCATATTGTTGTTGCATTTGCTTGTTCAACATATTTTTTTGCAACTACGACAAAGTCTTGTCCAGAAGGTAGTTTTAATCTGACATCAATATATACACCTTCAGTAAGTTGTGAAGGAAGTGAAATCATATTATATTCAACTAATCTCTCTGTGCTGTCTATAGCACCATTTATAAGCATTGATTTTGTAACTATTGTACCTTTTGGAATTTCTACTTTTGCTTGAAGAACATTTACTTTTAATTCTTGTGTATCTGGATTATAAGTCTCTAGATCGCTATCCTCTAAAAGTCCCTCATTCATATTTGTTGCAACTAATTGCTTTTCTAGTTTTGTTTGTGGACTTCCATTTTCATCTCCAGCACCATAAGCAATTGTTCCTTCACCTATAGTCTCTGTTGCAACATATACAGTTTTAAATAAACTATCCTTTTCTTCTTGTAATTCCTTATTTTTTGAAGTTAATCCGTTCATTCTATATAGTAGGAAACCTACTACTAATGCTGCTAAAAGTAATGTTATGAACATACCTAATAAAAAAGAATTTGTCATTTTTCTTTGCATTGGATTTTGAGCCATTTTTATTTCCTCCTTATAAAAAAAGTGCTGCACACTTTTTTTCTATTTTATTCGCTAAAATAATACTATTTACATTGTACAACACTATTTTTTTTATATCAATATATTAAATTTGTTGTAATTAAAAAAATATACTTTTGTTACTTTTTTGTAATCATCTGCTTTTTTATACAAAATATATCTTTAAAATGCAAATTATAAAATGTATTTTTTTAATACTTCTAATACTCCATCTGAGTTATTATCATTTACAACTATATCTGCCATAGCTTTGATATATGGAGCACTATTTCCCATTGCAACACCGAAGTCCTGCATTTTCAATCAATTCTTTATCATTTATGTTATCACCTATTCCAATAACCTCTTCTTTAGTGATATTTAGCTTTTTCATAATTGGTTCTAATGCACACCATTTATTTACATCTTTATTTGTGATTTCAGTATAAAAGTATTGTACTGGTACTTCTTCTGTTCCTGATTTTATGATTTTTCTTGACATATGTGCTACATCTAAAACATCAATATCAGGTATAGTTCTTAATTTTTTAATTATACTATTAAATATAACTTTTATATTATCACATACTGTTACTTTTAAAAATTTTTCATTTTGTGATTTTTCAACATAATCATATATATTAGAAATAATACTTATACTTGTTCTTTTTTCTTCTTGTTTATTAGCATTTTCTTTATAATAAAAAAGTGTATTATAATTTAAAGCTTTTGTTATAACCTCATTTTCTGTATAAATATTATAATAAATACTATTATCATCACATATTTTTACTATATTTAAAATTTGTTCTTTAGTTAAAAACTTATTATGTATTATTTCTTTTTTTCCTATATCATATGCTACTGCACCATTTCCAGATATTAGATATTTATTTGCTCCAATTTCATTTGCTAATGTTTCAACAGAGCTTATAGGTCTTCCTGAAGCTAAAACAACTTCAACACCTTTATCTAAAGTATCTTTAATTCCTTTTTTCGTAGCTTGCGAAATTTCGCCATAAGAGTTTAACAAAGTTCCGTCTAAGTCCATCGCCACTAATTTGTACATAAATAATAACACTCACTTTCTCTATTTTTTAAGCAATTGTAATTATATCATTTAGAAAAAATATTTCAACATATGATTTTTATAAAATACTTAATTTTCAGAAAAAATTACCAGTTTATTTTTTTCAAAAATGTATATTCTAAATAATGAAAAGACGATTAGTTTTTTCAAATTAAAATCCAGGAGGTGAAACAAATGGCATCAAACAACAGCAATAGAAAATTAGTACCAGAAGCTATGGATTCATTAGAAAAATTCAAATATGAAGTAGCAAGTGAAGTTGGTGTTAATTTAAAAAATGGATACAATGGAAATATATCAGCAAAAGACGCTGGTAAAATAGGTGGAAATATGGTTAAGAAAATGATTCAACAAGCTGAAAATCACATGATTGGTAAATAGTTAATTATTTTCTAAGCTATGTTTAGCAGGAATATATTAAGTTATATTCCTGCTATTTTTATTTTTCATATATTACTATACCAGTCCTTTCGATTTCCTTTTCAATTTTTGAATTTTTATTTATTTCTATTCTTTCTATAACATCTACTTCTTTATTTAGTTTTTCTTTTATTTTTCCCATTAAAGCATAAAATTTTAGACCTTTTAATTTTCCGTTACTTTCAAGCAATATATCTATGTCACTATCTTCGTCCTGAACATTTTTTGCATAGGAACCAAATAATATTGCTTTTTCTACTTCAGTATCGGCTAATATCTCATATAAAGCTTCTTTAATTTCTTCAATTGTATATATCTTCTTGCTCATAATTATTTATACTCTTTCTTTTTTCATTTTATCATGCTTAAACTCTTTATTTTATATAATCTTCTATATTTTCACATATAAAAAAGTCACAATATTTTTTAGCTTTTTCATAATCTTCTTTGTTTCTAATAGTCCATCCTCCAATTAAAATTCCTTTACTACGTAAGTACTTTATTCTATTAGATGGAAGAGAACTTATATTATATGATATAAAATCTGGTTTATTTAAAAAATTTGTAAATACATTTTTTAAAATAAACTTTTTAAAAAATCCAATCTTTTCTCCTTTATAATTAGAACTTAGCTGTCCTCTTAAAATTTCACTATAATTATCTTTAAACCACTTTACAGAAAAAGGATCAAAACTTTGAATTGCAAACTTGCCTTTATAATCCTTTAATATTTCCATACTTTTTTCTTCTAAACTTCTATCTTTTACATCATATTTATATTCTATTAAAAGCGGTACTTTTCCATCTACTAATGCTAAAACATCTTCTAAATACGGAATATGTTCATTTGTATTATCTAGTGTTAATTCTTTAATATCATCATATGTACATGTCTTTAATTCTTTGTTTTTTCCTGTCATTCTAATTAAATTATCATCATGAAATACAACTACTTTTCCATCAGCTAATATATGAAGATCAATTTCTATTCCATATCCTTTATCTATTGCTTTTTTATATGAGAGCAAAGAATTTTCTGGAATATTTTCTTTTTTATTAAATAACCCTCTATGAGCTATAATTTTATCTTTTAAAAAATTATCATTCAATTTTTTTACCTACTTTTCTATAATAGTTGCACATTCTCCTGTATTTAAATCTACAACTCCTGTTATATTTTCATAAATCTCATAATTTCTCATAAGGCTAAATTTTACTACCCAAAAATTTTCAAAATCACAAGCATATTTTATTTTATTATCTTTTATTTCATCATAACTTGTAAGTTCAAATTTTACATCTTTTGCATAATCAAATTTTAATTCTTCTTGAAGAATCTTTAAAGCTCCTTTATCTGAAATTTCATTATCTTCCTTAAAGTCAGCTATAATATCATAATTTTTTAAATAATCATACTGTTTAGAACTTTTATAAAAATCATATACATTATAAAGTCTAAATACTAAGCAAATAATATATATCAAAATAAATAGTATTAATAAAATAATTTTACTTTTTTTAGACTTAAATATAAGAAGCGTTAATATATTTAAATAAATCAAAAGTTGTCCTAAAGAAAATACAAAAGAAGTATTTAAGATTTCAAGACTTACTTTAGAATATTTTATTATTCCAAGTACATGAATATTCCAATTAATATTTTTTATAATAATATTATATAAATCTAAAGCAGATATAAGTGAAATTATAGAAAATAGTACTATAAATACAAGCTTTATATTTTTTATAATATTTTCTTCTTTTTCACCATTTTCTTTTCTTTTTTCTTCACTACTTTTATTCTTTTCCTCTATACTTTTATTTAACTTATTTGAAACTATAAAAAAGCAAACATCACTTATTATTAAAAATAATATAATTGTTACTATTTCATTTATAAGTCTCATATATCCTCCTCGTATTTTGACTTTTACTTTACTTTTTCTAAACTTTTTGATTTTTTAAAATTTTATCATTTACTTTATAAAAAAACAATAAAATACGGGCCTAAACATTTTTGCTTTAAGCCCGATTTTTATCCTTTCATTGCAATATTATTTCCAGATTCATATTTTTCTAAAACTTTAGAAAAAATATATTTTGCAATTAAAATATAGATAATCATAACTACTATTACTAATATAAATATTTTTAAATCAAATTTTTCCATAAGCCTTATTGGAAAATGTACTGCATACATTGCAGGAATTACTGTAAACATTAAAAACTTTATTCCTTTTCCAAATATTGCTTCTGGATATGTTGTAAAAGTTGCAAATAGACTTTGTTCATAAACATGTGCTATATTTTCTACATCTCCTAGCCATACTGCTAGACTTCTTACAATTACCATTATACTTGCAAGGAAAATAAGTCCAATTATTGAATAAACAATAATCATTAAAAAGTCTAAAATACTATCTGATACTATTATTCCTAAAATAGTACCATATACTAAGTCTCCACATGCTGCTAAATCACATTTAGATGTTGCAATATTGAAGAACATATTTTTTGGCTGAAGAAGATATGTATCTAGAGTTCCACTTATAATATATGTATTTAATTCTTTGATTCCACCAAAGAAAAAGTGTACAGCACCCCATGAAATAACTGGTATTGACCATAAATACATTATATCTTTCATTCCAATTCCATTTATATTTCCACCATTTATTCCAAAAACTACACCCCAAAATATCAAGAAAAACCCGTTATTTACCATCATAAATATAACTTGCATTACAAAGCTTTTCTTATATTCTAAAGCAATTTTTATATTACATATTATAGATTTTATTATAAAATTTATTGTGTTTTTAGCCTCCATTAACATTTATTCTCTTCACCCCTTTTGCATACATTATTCTTATTATTACATATAGAAAGATTCCTGAAAGTATTTCTAATCCTAATAATTTTAATGATGGTATTAAGTCAAATTTTGTAAATATTCTAGCAGGTGCATATACCAAATATGTAGTTGGTAAAAATAAAAATATTTTTTGTACAAATGCTGGATAAAATTCTATTGGTGTAAATACTAGAAAAAAGCTAAGCTTTTGAGTAATTAACCAAAAAGAACTATTCTCTTCTGTAAAAAATGCTATAAGTCCAACAAATATTTGAAGTAGTATTCCTATAAAAATTCCAATAATTGCTGATATTAATGTAAATATTATGCTAAGTGCAGAAATTTTTATTTTAGATACTAATAAAAATCCTAAAACTATTGCAAATATCATATTTACTATAGCTTTAACAAAAACAGATAAGTTTTCTGCAATTGTATAATTTATATAATCTACTGGCTTAATTAACATATTTGCAATTGTACCATCTTTTATCATCTCTCCTATTTTCTTATAAGTTTTAAAACTAGAATATGTTATAAACTCAGCAATTATTATGTACCAAATAAGTTCATCTTTACTATAGCCTACTATTTCTTTTCCTTTCAAAATATAAGACCATAACTCATTAAAAACTATTATATGTATTGCAAAAGAAATAAGAGATATAAAATAATCATAGATAAAATTAAGTTGTGTTTTCATACTATATTTAAAGATTTCTATATATTTTCTCATTCTCTTTTTCCTCCTTTGCTTTGTCTTTATTTTTTCTCTTCTACTCTTGTATAAATGTCATATATAACTTCTTCAAGTGGCAAAGGAAGTGCTTCTATATCTATAATGTTTCCATATTTCATAAACTTTTCTAGAATTTCTGACATCTTTATTTTAGAAACATCTACCTTTATCACTACTTTATTTTCTTCTTTTGATACTAAAGAATATTCAAAATCTACATTTTCTATATTTTCATCATATATTATTTCTACAAATTTCTCTGATAAGTATTCATGTTTTAATTCTTCAATATTTTCATCTTTTATTATTTTTCCATCATCTATAATAATTATTCTATCGCAAACTTTTTCAATATCTGATAAGTCATGACTTGTTAGAAATATAGTTGTTCCAAACTTTTCATTTAATTCAAGTATCGCTTTTCTTACTTTTTCTTTTACCATAATATCTAGGCCTATTGTTGGTTCATCTAAAAATAAGATTTCTGGATTATGTAGCATTATTGCAACGATTTCGCATATCATTCTTTGTCCAAGTGATAGCTTTCTTACTGGAATTTTTATTATTTCTTCTATTCCAAATTGTTTTACAAGTTTTTCTATTCTTCTTTCTAGCTCATCTTTTGGAATATCATACATTGCACCTAATAGATAATATGTATCAATTGCAGGTAAGTGCATCCAAAGACTAGACTTTTGTCCAAACATACATCCTATTTTATATGCAAGCTTCTTTCTTTCTTTTGCAGGATCTAATCCTGCAACTTTTACTTCACCTGATGTTTTATGTAAAATTCCTGTTAGCATTTTTATGGTTGTAGACTTTCCAGCTCCATTTGGACCTACAAACCCAATTATTTCTCCTTTTTTTACATTAAAACTAATATTATTTACTGCTATAAAATCTTTCTTTTCAGGAAAGAAAAAGCCTTTTAGTCCTTTTTTTCTAACCTGTTTTGTGAAAGTTTTATTTAAGTTTTGAATCTCAATCATTTTCTTTCCTCCTTTTAAATAAAAAACAAAAACCTCACAAAGAGTTCTTTTTATTAAGACTCCTTGTAAGGTTTACTTACTTCTGTGTAATAGTAATATTTTACTATCTATATCGCTTGGAACTTTTCTTCCTAGATATACTCCTAACATAGTTAATATTTTAGCATTTATATTTATTTATGTCAACAATATTTTACTCATTATCTAAATTATATTTTTCTCTTGCAGTATATGTTGTATGTAGAAGAGTATGAGCCTTGTGACCTCCAACTTCTCCTAAATAGTCATCATAAATTTTCTTAACTACTGGATTTTCATGAGATTTTCTAATAGTACTCTTTTCATCAATTGTATATAAAGCTTTTGCTCTTTTTCCTCTAATATCAATTGTTGCTCTTTCTTTAGATGTTCTAATTGGTTGTCCACCACCCATTATACATCCACCAGGACAAGCCATTATTTCTACAAATTGATAATCTGCTTTTCCTGATTTAATTTCTTCCATTATAGTCTCTGCATTTTTTAATCCAGATGCTACTACTACTTTTACTTTAGTACCATTTATATCAATTTCAGCTCTCTTAATTCCATCCATTCCACGTACAGCTTCAAAGTCTAATTTATCAAAAGATTTTCCTGTAAGTTTTTCTTGTACTGTACGAAGTGCAGCTTCCATAACTCCACCTGTAACTCCAAATATAGCACCAGCTCCTGTAGCTTCTCCCATTGGATCATCAAAAGTAGAATCTTCAAGATTTGTAAATTCAATATGAGCTTGTTTTATCATTCTTGCAAGTTCTCTAGTTGTTAGTACACTATCTACATCATCAAATCCTGCACCTTGCATATTATCTCTTGTTCTTTCAAACTTCTTAGCAATACATGGCATTACAGATACTACATACATTTTAGATGGATCTATATTCATCTTTTCTGCATAATAAGATTTTATTACTGCTCCAAACATTTGATGTGGAGATTTACAAGAAGATAAATGAGGAATTAATTCTGGATAATTCATTTCAATAAATCTTACCCATCCTGGACTACAAGAAGTAATCATTGGAAGTGTTCCTTTATTTGAAAATCTCTCTAAGAATTCGTTTCCTTCTTCTACTATTGTAAAATCTGCACCTGTATTTGTATCAAATACTTTATCAAATCCTAATAATTTTAGAGCTGTTACCATTTTTCCAGTAACATTTGTGCCTATCTCCATTCCAAACTCTTCTCCAAGCGCTGCTCTTACAGCAGGAGCTGTTTGTACTACTACATAAGTATCTTTATCTCTTAATTTTCTCCAAACTTCAGCTGTAGAATCTTTTTCTTTTAAAGCTCCTGTTGGACAACTTTCAATACATTGTCCACAAAATGTACAATTTACATCATTTAAGCTCTTATTTTGAACTGTAGAAATACAAGATTCAAATCCTCTATTTATGCAATCAATAGCTCCTATTCCTTGTACTTTTTTACAAGTTGCAACACATCTTCTGCATAAAATACATTTATTAAAGTTTCTAACAATAGATGGAGATATATCATCTATTTCATGTTCATTTCTAACACCTTGATATTTTATATCATCTACATAAAATTCTTGAGCTAGTTTTTGAAGTTCACATGTTCCATTTCTAGAACAAGTTAAACATTCTCTATCATGGTTAGATAAAATTAAATCTAGTACTATTTTTCTAGCCTCTGTTACTTCTGGAGTATCAGTTTTAACTACCATGCCTTCTGCTACTTTTTGAATACATGCTGTAGCAAATCCTCTTGCACCTTCAACATCTACTACGCACATTCTACAGTCTCCAACTTCATTTATATCTTTCAAGAAACAAAGTGTTGGTATATCTATATTTACTTTTCTTGCAGCTTCTAGTATTGTTGTACCTTCTTCTACTTCTACTGGTATATTATTTATTGTAAGGTGAACCATATTTTTATTAGACATTTAAATTCTACCTCCTATCCATTTTTTATTGCCTTAAAGTGGCAGTTATTTAAACATACTCCACATTTAATACATTTTTCATTATCAATTTTATGAGGTTTTGTAACTTCTCCTGAAATTGCTCCTGCTGGGCAGTTTCTCTTACATAATCCACATCCTTTGCAAAGTTCTGGATCAATTACAAGTTTCATCATTGCTTTACATTCGCCAGCTCTACATTTCTTTTCTTTTACATGCTCTTCATATTCATCTCTAAAATATCTTAAAGTACTAAGTACTGGGTTTGGAGCACTTTGTCCTAGTCCACAAACAGATGCTTTTTGAATACTAACAGCTAATTTTTCTAGATTTTCTATATCCTCTTCTTCACCTTTTCCAGATGTAATCTTTTCTAGTATTTCATACATTCTCTTTGTTCCGATTCTACAAGGTGTACATTTTCCACAAGACTCATCTACAGTAAATCCTAAGTAGAACTTAGCTAAATTTACCATACATTTTGAATCATCCATTACTATAAGTCCACCAGATCCCATCATAGAACCGATTTCTTTTAATGACTCATATTCTATTGGTGTATCTAAATGTTCTTTTGGAATACATCCTCCAGATGGCCCTCCAGTTTGAGCAGCTTTGAAATCTCTTCCATTTGGAATTCCTCCACCTATATCATAAACGATTTCTCTTAAAGTAACTCCCATTGGAACTTCAACTAAACCAACATTTACTACATTTCCACCTAAAGCAAATACTTTAGTTCCTTTTGATTTTTCAGTTCCAATACTTGAATACCATTTAGCACCATTTAAAATTATCTTTGTAATATTTGCATATGTCTCAACATTGTTAATTAATGTAGGTTTACCCCAAAGTCCTGCATTTGCTGGGAATGGTGGTTTAAGTCTTGGCTGTCCACGTCTTCCTTCTATTGACTCTAAAAGTGCTGTCTCTTCACCACATACAAAAGCTCCTGCTCCAAGTCTTACTTCTAGATCAAAATTAAATCCTGTTCCCCATATATTTTTTCCAAGTATTCCATATTCTCTTGCACTATCTATAGCTGTTTGAAATCTTTGTACAGCAATTGGATATTCAGCTCTTACATATATGTAACCTTTATCAGCTCCAATAGCATATCCTGCTATCATCATAGCTTCTACTACTGAATGAGGATCACCTTCTAGAATACTTCTATCCATAAATGCTCCTGGGTCTCCTTCATCAGCATTACATACTACATATTTTTGATCTCCTACTGCATCTTTAGTAAATTGCCACTTCTTTCCTGTAGGGAATCCTGCTCCACCACGTCCTCTAAGTCCAGAATCTGAAATTTCTTTAATTACTTCATCAGGAGTCATAGTTTTTAAAACTTTTTCTAATGCTTTATATCCATCAAAAGCAAAATATTCATCAATATTTTCTGGATCTATCATTCCACAGTTTTTAAGAGCAATTCTCATTTGTTTTTTATAGAATGTAAGTTCATCTAATTTTTTAACAGTTTTATTATCAATATCTTTGCAAAGTAATCTTTCAACAATTTCACCATTTTGAATATGTTTTTCCACAATTTCTTCACAGTCTGTAGGTTTTACCATTGCGTAAAATACATCTTCTGGTCTAATTATTACTATTGGACCTTTTGCACAAAGTCCAAAACATCCAGTTTGAATAACTCTTACATTTTCTATATTTTTTTCTTTAATTATTTTTCTAAAGTTATTTAGTATATCAACTGATTTAGAAGATGTACAACCAGTACCATGACATACTAAGATATGTTTTTCTCTAGTATCTGCTTTTGTATTTACTCTTAAATCAAGTTCTTTTCTTTTCTCTTCTCTTATTTTATTTATTTCTTCTAAAGTCTTCATGAATTTCCTCCTTTCTATTCTTTCATTATCTTATCTAGTACTTCGTCAAACATCTTTACAGTTGCTTTTCCATAAACTTCTCCATTTACTGTAAAGACAGGAGCTAAGCCACATGCTCCTATACATCTTGTAGCTTCCAAAGAAAACATTCCATCTTTGCTAGTCTCTCCGACATCAATTCCAAGTCTTTCTTTTGCCCTATCTAATATTCTCTCAGAACCTTTAACAAAGCATGCAGTACCAAGGCATATTGCTATATGATTTTTTCCTTTTGGTTTTAAAGTAAATCTTGAATAAAAAGTAATTACACCATATATTTCTGCCATTGGGATATTTAAATATTCTGATATTGCACTTTGAGCTTTTGAAGGAACATATCCGTAATAATTTTGTACTTCATTTAATATTTGAATTAAATTACTTTTGTCTTGTACATACTTTTCAAGTATTTCTTTTAATTTTGGATCTACTCCATTATGGTCGCATCCTGAGCATTTTTTCTCTTCCATAGATACCTCCTAAATTTATTGTATTTTTTTATTTTTAACTTATAACTAAAATTCTATTTTTCGACAAAATTATCTACTTGCATTATAAAGGTTATTTTGTATATTCGCAAGATAATTTTTAAAACTACTAAAAATTTTTAAAATTACTAAAATTATCTGTTTTTTCAATTGTTTACTATATTTCTTTTTAAACTTTAAGCAAAATAAAAATAGGAAATACTTATAATAAAAAAGTTTTCCTATTTTAGATTTTTATTTTTAATTTAATTTTTTATGTTACATCTTCACTATAAATTCTAGAAATTTCTTTTTTAGTCTGTTCTATTTGTTTAGTAACTCCTTGCAAAGTAGCACATACTTCTATTATTTTTAGTTCACAATTCTTTTTTATTCTATCTAAACTTTCTTTTCTATAGTTTTCTATTAATTCTTTATATTTCTTCTTTCCTGAAAATTTATTAAAAAATAATCTTCTTAATTTTGTAAAAATATTTTCCTTGTAAACTTCTAAACCGAAAAAATCATTTTTAAACACATCATTTATATCTATCTCAAGATTTTCTGCACACCATTTACTTCTCTCTAAACACTCATCTACAATTACTGAATAATTTAATTTCTTTTTAGCACATGCTAAAATTACTTTCTCTATTTCATTTTTTTCTTCTTCACTTTTTTCTTCTGTATCCCTTTGATTTACTAAATTTATAATATTTCCAACTGCAATTTTTTGATTACTCATTGCAATTTGCATATTTCTAAAAACATTAATAAATAAATTGTTATAAGCTGAAACTATTTTTTCCATACTATTTTCATATTGAGTTTTATTAATCTCAATTTCTTTTTCAAATTTTGCAGTATCTTGACTATAAAACTTTGCTTGTGAATTAAAAAATTCATCTAATTCTTTTAGTTTTTTTGACTTTAATTCTTCTATATTTTTTTCATATATTGCAAATTCTGCCATGCAAAGTTCTTTTTCTGTTTCATCAATTTCTTTTATATTATCGCAAATTTTTCCACAGATTTCATTTCTATCCATCTTAATCTCCAATCTTAAAAAATAATAGATTATCTACTAAATTTATCATCAACATAATCTTGAAACTTTCTTCCTGTTTTCTTAATTCCAACTTCTGCACCTTCTAAAGCTGGACTTATGATAGAACGTGTAACTCCTCTTGTGACTCTTGCACCCATTTCGACAATATCATTTATCTCATCTAACATTCCCTTCCAGTCTTTTCCTGCAACAGTTTTATCATATAAATATTTTGCTCCAACAGCAGAAATAAGTCCTATTCCAACAGTTGGTATCATAACTCCTGCAGCTAATATTCCAGTACCTGCTACAATTTTTTGAAGTCCTCTATTTCTTGCTATTGCATGTATTGTTCTAACTCCTCCAACACCTGCAAGTTCAACTCCTTTTCCGAGTCCTTTTAGAGTATATTTGCCCGTATTTTTAGCAATTCCTTTTATTACTTTTTTTGCTTTACTATCTGCCATTTTACTCTCCTTTTTATTTTATTATTTGTGAAATATAATCATTTTGCTCTTTTGTAAGTATTTCATATCTTCTATCTAATCTGTCTACATATTCTTCAAGTTCTAATCTATCTGTTTTTTCAATATCAATATTTCTTCCATCGATATGAATACTTCCATACTTTCCATCAGTAAAAAGCATACTTTTTCTCCTTTACATAAAATTATATCCTTCTATACAATCAGAACTATTATTGTTTTCTAGGCTGTCTAATTCATCTAAACATTTTGTAGCTTCAAAGAATTCATCTTTTGCTCTTATATCTTCATCTAGTTTTTTCTCAAAGCCTTCTTTTGCAACTTCTAAAAATTGTCTTGCCATTTCATAGTTTTGCTCAAGATATTTTCCTTCCATAAAAACCTTAGCAACCCTTAATAATACTTCTGGATATTTATATATTTCATCTTGTGATTTTACAAGATTGTATGATTCTACATAATATTCAATAGCTTTTCTTTCATCTTTTTTTACACCAAGTCCATCTATATATAAATCTCCTAATTTGTATAGAGAGTTTATATCTCCATGAGTTACTCCTAGCTTAAAATATACTCTGGCCTTAGCATAATCTCTTATAACACCTTTTCCATCAAAATAACAACATCCGATTCTTGTAATAGCATTTGCATTTCCCATAGCTGCACTTAATCTATAATATTCAACAGCATCTTCGTATTCTTCGTCATTATATAACATATTTGCCTTTTCATACATCATTTCATTATTACCACTTTTTATATCGTCTATACATTCTGTTCCGAATAATTCCATTTAATTTTGTCCACCTCTTGACTATTTATGTTTTATAGATTTAGTTTTTTATCTTTTTTAACATTTTTTATTATATTCTATAGAATTTAAATAATCAAACATATTTATTTTACATATTTTTAACATTTTTTTAAAATTTGTAACTTAAAGTTAATTTATACTAATTTAAAACACCTCTAAAATTCTTATTTTGTTTATTTTTATTAATATTTATCTTATAATAAAATATGAAAATAAAGAAAAAATTAAAAAGGAGAATTTTATGTTTTTTAATAAAATAATTCCAGAACTTTCTGTAAAGAATTTAGAAAAAAGTATTAATTTTTATAAATTAATTGGATTTAAAATAGAATATGAAAGAAAAGAAAATAAATTTGTATTTCTATCTATGGGAGAAATAGAGTTTATGCTTCAAGAAATTGAAGAAAAAAATAAATGGGATATAGCACCTTTAGAATACCCTTTTGGAAGGGGAATTAATTTTCAATTAGAAGTAGATAATGTAGATAAAATTTATAATACTTTAAAGAAGAATAATTATGAAATTGCTTTTGAGATAGAAGAAAATTGGTATAGACAAAATAATCTTTTACTCGGAAATAAAGAATTCCTAGTAAAAGATCCAGATGGATATTTATTACGTTTTTCAGAAGATTTAGGAGAAAAAGATATTATTTAATTTTTCTCTAAAATCTTCCAGCTTCCTGTTTTTTCAGGATAAATCTCAAAAGTCATCTCTTCTTTTGAGATAGGATGTTTAAAGCTTAATGAATATGCAAAAAGGCATATCTGCTTTCCCCTTCCCCTTGTTCCATATTTTTGATCGCCATATATACTATGTCCTCTTGATGCAAATTGAACTCTTATTTGATGATGTCTTCCTGTATGAAGATTAACTTTTACTAAAGATAAGTTTGTTTCTTCATTATATTTTATAACTTCATAATCTAAAGAGGCTTTTTTTGCATTTTTATTTTTTTCGTCTGTAACTTTACTTAAATTAGTCTTTTCATTTTTTACAAGATAGTCCTCAAAAACACCTTTTTCATTTTCCATTTTTCCATCTACTATTACAAGATATCTTTTAGAAAATTCTTTATTTCTAACTCCTTCACTTAGT
This sequence comes from uncultured Clostridia bacterium, assembly GCA_947628215.1. Taxonomy (GTDB): domain Bacteria; phylum Bacillota; class Clostridia; order TANB77; family CAG-508; genus UMGS1994. The sequence continues at coordinate 17,770 of CANQYZ010000007.1, forward strand.
CTGGAAGCTGCTTTTGATGTCTTTGCAAAAACCATAACACCACCTACTGGTCTGTCTAATCTATGTACAAGTCCAAGATAGGCATCACCTTTTTTATTATATTTTTTAATTAAATACTCTTTTATAATAGATAACATATCTTTATCACCAGTTTTATCACCTTGTGAAGGTATATTTGCAGGTTTTTCTACTACTATTATATGATTATCTTCAAACAATACTTTTAAATTTTCCATATTCTATTTCCTTAATTTTCCCATTTTCCATATATTCCACAAGGAAGTACTAACTTTGAATTTGTCATAGGAAGGCCTATTTCTCCAGAAGTTATATTTCCACCTTTATTTTTTAAGTTTAAGTATAATATATTTTCGAGTACTTTAGATGATATACCTGTTGTATAAGAGTTTATTAAGAAAAATAATGGTTTATCAGATAAAACTTTTGTGCATAATTCTACAAGTTCATTTATATTATTTTCAAATTGCCATACTTCTCCATTTTTTCCTCTTCCATATGAAGGTGGATCCATAATTATTGCATCATATTTGTTTCCTCTTCTAATTTCTCTTCCTACAAATTTTATTACATCATCTACTATAAATCTAATAGGCTTATCAATAAGTCCTGAACTTTCTACATTTTCTTTTGCCCAAAGAGTCATACCTTTTGAACTATCCACATGACATACAGAAGCCCCAGCAGAAAGGCAAGCTACACTTGCTCCTCCTGTATAAGCAAATAGATTTAATACTTTTATCTCTCTTTTTGCATTTTTTATTTTGTCTATCATATAATCCCAATTTACTGCTTGCTCTGGGAATAATCCTGTATGTTTGAATCCCATTGGTTTTATATTAAATGTTAAATCTTTATATTTTACTTTCCAACTTTCAGGAAGTTTTTTATTATATTTCCATGCTCCACCGCCACTACTACTTCTTTCATATCTAGCATTTGCCATGTTCCATTTATTTGGAAAACTTTTATTTTTCCAAATAATTTGTGGATCAGGTCTTATTAAATAAATGTTACCCCATCTTTCTAGTTTTTCTCCATCTGCCATATCTATTATTTCATAATCTTCCCACTTATTTGCTATGTTCATAATAATTAGCTCCTACTTTCTAAATATTTAATAGTATCATCTATACTTTTCTTTGGTGTTGATGCTCCTGCCATTACACCAATTTTATTAAAATTACTAAAATCTATATCTTTTAATTCTTCTTTTGTTTCTATATGTATAGCCTTTGTATTTTTGCTAGATATATCATATAGTTTTCTTGTATTTGAGCTATTTTTTCCACCGATTATCACCATAAAATCTACTTCTTTTGAAATATTTTCTGTTTCTTTTTGTCTTAATTCAGTTGCTGTGCATATACTATTATAAACTTCTATATCTATATCTTTATTTTCTATATTTTCTTTTATCTTTTCTACTAAGTCATCAAATTTTTTAAGTGAAAAAGTAGTTTGAGATAAAATAAATAAACTTTTTTTATTTGACTTTCTTAAAGAATCTATAGCATTTTTTATATCATCTTCTGTTTCTATTACAAAAATGCTTTCTTCATCTGCAAAGCTTTTTGTTCCAATTATCTCTGGGTGATACTTCTCACCAAGTAAAAATATAAATTTTCCATCATTATTTTTATGCTCTAATATATCATGAAGTGCTAATACTTTTGGGCAAGTAAAATCATGTATTTCCAATTTTTTTTCTTTTGCTCTAATATAAGACATTTTTGTCATACCATGTGCTCTAAATATTACCTTTGAAGAATCCTTAACCTCTTCTATATTTTCTTTTACTTTAAGTCCTTTAGCTTCTAATTCTTCCATAACTTGTTTATTATGAGTAAGTTCACCTATGCAAAAAATTTCTGTATTATCTAATAATTTTTCTGTATTTTCTACCGCTCTTGTTATTCCCATGCAAAATCCTGCCATTTTTCCAACTACTATTTCCACTATAGATACCTCAATTTTCTTTTACAGCATACTTAACATTTTCACAAAAGTGTATATTAAAAAGCAATTAACTATTGCACATAAAAAAGTAAAAAATACTGTAAATTTTATAAATTTTTTCTTCATTTTGTAATTTCCTCCAAAACTTTTTCTCCTACTATTTATATATTCTTAAATTTTAGAAGTTATTACAAAAACCATGTTTATTTTATCATACTTTTTCCCTTTATTTCAACAAAAAATGCAATAAAAAAAGGGCAGTTATCTGAACAGCTTCAGACACTTACCCTGTTTTAGACTCACAGTTGACTTAAGGCTAGTGATACTCAGCCTTTCGGCGAGCTTTCTCTTTTACCCTTTTGCCCTTGACTGACCTTCTTGGCCAGGAGAGCTGCAAGGATAATTGCAACATCGATGGATATCATGATTACCACGTTCGTCGGACTCTTGAATATGGCGACGCCCATTTCGGTAAAGTCCTTTGTGCAGTCAATCATAACCTCCACCATGAATACGCACACATCGACGACAAGCATTGTAGATACTACCAGCGCGGCCATTCTACCTTTTCTTATCTTTGTCACGTCAATCGCATGCGCACTTTTAAGAGAATTCACCACAAACAGGATGCCAAAGATTGCAACGACATCGTAGATTACGATATCGAGCACACGTCCGCTCCCTGTCTCGGTGATTACAGCACCAATGATTTTTCCCATCTGCTGATGGTTTATCACGATGCTGGCGATCAAACCGCCTACCATGTCAACGAAAACCAGCAGTGCAGCCAGAGTCAGCACCCAGCTTAAACTGCCTTTGAAACTACTGTTAAAGCTTTTCCTTGTTCTCAATTTTTCAACCTCCATATTGTCTTTAAGGAAAGCCTTATAGCCATCTGCGACTCTGTTTTTATTATAACATACTTATTTTTCTATTTCAAATTATGTTAATTATATTTATAATTATTTTATTTTCTCTTTTATCTTTTTTGCTAGTTCTAAATTAATTCCTTTAAGTCTTAAAAGATCATTTATATCTGCTTCTCTAATATTTTCTATTGTTTTAAACTCTTTTAATAATAATTCTTTTTTCTTTTGTCCTATTCCTTCTATATCATCTAGCTCAGATTTTTTAATATCTTTTTCTCGTAGCTTTCTATGATATTCTATAGCAGTATTGTGTACTTCATTTTGGAAATTTGTTATAAATAAAAATAAATTTTCTGAAATGTTATATTCTTTTCTATTTTCATCTACTAATGCTCTAGTTGAGTGCTTATCATCCTTTACCATTCCATAAACATATATAATATCTTGAAGGTTATATTTTTCTAATGCTCTTTTTATTGCTTTTATTTGAGTAATTCCACCATCTGCTAAAATTAAATCTGGAAGTTTTCCGAAATCCATCATTATTGCTTTCTATAGAATGTTTTATTCTTCTAGATACAACCTCTTCCATACATTTTGGATCATCTTGCCCAAATACTGTTTTTATTCTAAATCTTCTAGACAAATTTCTTTTAATTACTCCATCTTCTGCTACGCACATTCCTGCAACTAAATATTCTCCTGAGATATTAGATATATCAAAAGTTTCTATTTTCCTTGGAAGCACATCTAAAGACAATACTTCTTTAAATTCATTCATAATTTCAAACTTATCTTTTGATTTATTTTCTAAAGTAATTTTTGCATTATTAATTGCCATTTCTACAAATCTTTGCTTTTCACCTTTTTGAGGAGATTTTATTTCTACTTTTCTTTTTGCCATATTACTTAGCCATTCTTCCAAAAGTTCTTTATCTTCTATTTCATCTTGTACTATTATCCTATTTGGAAGATCAGGTTTTTGCATATAATATTGTTTTATAAATCCAGAAATAATTTCTGGTATTTCCATATCTTTTAAATCATTTAGGAAATAATGCTCTCTATCTATCATTTTGCTTCCACGTACAAAGAAAATCTCTAATACTACAGAAATATCATTTTTATAAATTCCTATTACATCTATATTATTTTCAGATATATTAGAAACTTTTTGTTTTTCATTTACTCTTTCTATTGCAAGTTTTCTATCTCTTAAATCTGCTGCTTTTTCGTAATCCAGATTTTTTGATGCTTCATTCATTTCTTTTTCTATTTCTTTTAATATAAGAGATGTTTTCCCATCTAAAAGCATAATAATTTGGTCTATTTGTTTTCTATATTCATCTTTTGAAACATAATTCATACATGGAGCTAAACATTTTCCTATATGATAATTTAAACATGCTCTATCTTTTGATTTAAAATTTTTGCATTGTCTTATTTTAAATCTTTCTTTAATAAATGTAACCATCTCTTTTGCAGCTCCCGGATTTGCATAAGGTCCAAAATATTTTGCTCCATCATTTAATATTTTTCTTGTAACTACTACTGATGGAAAATCTGATTTTACATCTATTTTTATATATGGATAAGTTTTATCATCTTTTAAAAGTACATTAAACTTTGGTCTATTTTCTTTTATTAAATTGCACTCTAAAATAAGAGCTTCAGCTTCATTATCTGTAACAATATATTCGAAGTGGTCTACGTTTGCGACCATATTTTCTATTCTCTTCGTCTTATTGTTTTTTCTGAAATACTGCTTTACTCTTCTTTTAAGAGAAATTGCTTTTCCAACATAGATGATTTTATCATCTTTATTTCTCATAATATAAACACCTGATTTATCAGGAAGTTTTTTAAGTTCTAGTTCTATATCAAACATAGCTCTCTCCTAATGTTCTACATATGCAATATATGGAAGATTTCTAAAGTATTCTTTATAATCTAGTCCATATCCTACTATAAACTTATCCTCAATTTCAAATCCAACATATTCTGGATTTATATCTTTTTCTCTTCTTGCTTTTTTATCTAAAAGTGTACATATTTTTATACTTTTAGGATTTTTCTTATTTAAATATTCTTTTAAATTATATAAAGTATTTCCAGAATCTACTATATCTTCTACTATTAGTATGTTCTTTCCGTCTACATTTTCCTCTAAATCTTTTGTAATTTTAATATTCCCGAGAACTTACAAATTCTTTCCCATAGCTAGAAACTCTCATAAAATCTATTGTCATATTATCATTTTTAATATTTTTTGTTAAATCAGATGTAAAGTATAAAGATCCTTTTAATATGCAAATTACAACTAATTCTTCGTTTTTGTAATCTTTTGTAATTTCTTTTCCTAAATCTTTTATTCTATTTTGAAGTTTTTCTTCATCAATTAATACTTTTAAATCTTCTTTAATATTTTCCATAAATTCTCCTTTTAAAAAAAGCAGATAAAATCTGCAATTTAATTTAAAACCTCATTTATAATTACTTCAACAATTAGTCCAGAATCATATCTACATTTTATATTATAAAATGTTTCTCTATCTGTATCATATTTTAGTTCATTTACATCTTCATTTATTTCATCTACTTTACTTTCACTATTTTCCATATCTCCTGGAGTTCCTAAAGTCTCGTCTAAAGAAGAGTCATAATCTTGAGTTACAGCTACAAATAATCCGATCATTTCCAGCATTGCTTCTATTTCTAGAAACTACATTTTCTAGCAAATCTCTTACCATTTGGCCTGGCATATTTTCTCCTTCGTAAGCTGTAAACCCTATATTATAAGTATCTATTTCTTCTTTTGTCATATTTTCTACTATCTTTTTCATTTCTTCTGTGTCTGTATTATTTGAGATAGAATTTTCATCTATAGTATTTATTATTGCTGTTTCATTATCTACTACAATAAAATTAACATCTTCGTTTAAAGGTGCGTTTATATCTACATCTTGATTTGCAACATTTTGATTTGTATTTAAAGCTATATTTTTGTTTTTCAAATATGGCTCTAGTACAAAATAAACTAATGTTATTGCTAAAGCAGTTAATATAATTGCAATAAAAATCACAAATTTTTTCATATGTTTTTTCTCCACTATTGAATTTATAAAAATTTTATCATTTTAAAGCTTAAATGTAAATAAAAATATCTTCTTTTTATGTAAAGTAGCCTTTTGTTTGCTTTTTTAACCATTTTATAATAAAATACATAATATATGTAAATGTAAGAAATAAATTTTAAAGAAAGGAGTTTAGTTATTATAAAGCGCCAGGGCAATTTATGATTGCCGACGAGGATAGAGTTTATCGAAATATTCGGCGGATGCTCTATGGCAAAGTTCATTGTCATAAAAAAGTTCAAAAACTAGTAGTGATACTAGAACAATAACTTATTATTTGAACTCTTACATTTCATAAAAAAACAAAAGGAGGCTACAAGAAATATGTGTGGAATTGTAGGATACATAGGAAATAAGAAAGCAAAACCGATACTTATAAATGGTCTTACTCGTCTTGAGTATAGAGGCTATGACTCTGCTGGAATTGCTACTATTGAAAATGATGATATTTCAGTAATTAAAAATAAAGGAAGAGTTGCAGAGCTTGAAAAAGTACCTGGAATTGATACATTAGAAGGCACTATTGGAATAGCACATACAAGATGGGCAACTCACGGAAAACCTTCTAACGAAAATTCACATCCACATATGGACAATAGTAAACATTTTGCAGTTGTTCATAACGGAATTATCGAAAATTACCACGAGCTTAGAGATTTTTTACAAAATAATGGTTATACTTTTTACTCAGAGACTGATACAGAAGTAATACCAAATCTAATTCATTATTATTATGAAAAAGATACAAACAATGATGAATTAAGAATTTTAAGAGCTGTTCAAAGTACTTGCAATAACTTAAAAGGAAGTTTCGCTTTAGAGATTATATCTTCATATATGAAAGATAAAATGATAGTTGTTAGAAAAGACAGTCCTTTAGTTATTGGAAAAACAGCTACTGAAAATTATATAAGTTCAGATATACCAGCTATTCTTTCATATACAAAAGATTTTTATCTTTTAAATGATTTTGAATACGTTGTTTTATCTAGAACTTCAGCAGAATTCTATGATGCAAACCTTAAAAAATTTAATAAGAGATTAGAAAATATCAATTGGAGTGCTAGTGCTGCTGAAAAAGAAGGATTTGCTGATTTCATGCTAAAAGAAATCTTTGAACAACCAAAATCAATTAGAGAAACTATCGGATCTAGACTAACAGAAGATCGGAAAATGTAATATTGAAAATCTTGATCTTTCAAAAGAATATTTAGAGTCATTAAAAAGAATCTATATCGTAGCATGTGGTACTGCTATGAATGCAGGACTTGCCGGAAAAACAATTATTGAAAAATATTGTAAAGTTCAGACTGAAGTAGATATTGCTTCAGAATTTAGATATAGAAATCCTTTAATTGATGATAAAACTTTAGTAATATTTATCAGTCAATCTGGAGAAACAGCAGATACTATAGCTGCACTAAAATTATCAAAAGAAAAAGGTGCTAAAACTATTGCAATTTCAAATGTAATTGGAAGTTCTATTACAAGAGAAGCAGATTATACAATTTATACTCATGCAGGTCCAGAAATTGCAGTTGCATCTACTAAAGCTTATACTTCTCAGGTTGTACTTATTGCAATACTTGCAATATATTTTGCAAAAATATTAGAAAATAAAGAAGATTTAGAAGAAATTAAAGCTTTATCCCAAGATATATTAAATCTTCCTTCTAAATTAGAAGAAATTTTAAAAGACACAAAACAAATTAAAAGATTTGCAAAAAAAGTTTATACAGAAAAAGATTTATTCTTCCTAGGAAGAGGAATAGATTATACAGCAGCCTTAGAAGCTTCTTTAAAATTAAAAGAAATATCTTATATTCATTCTGAAGCTTATGCTGCTGGTGAATTAAAGCATGGACCAATTGCTTTAATAGAAAATGGAGTTACAGTTGTTGCAATTATGACAGATGAAAAACTTGTAGAAAAAACTATCAGTAACGTCCAAGAAGTAATTACAAGAGGAGCTAAAACTTTAATTATTACAAATCAAGATTTAGGAGAATTACAATTTGATAATGTAGTAAATATACCAAAAACTAATAGCTTAATCTCCCCTATTTTATCAATTGTTCCTCTTCAATTATTTGCTTATTATATTTCAAAAGAAAAAGGACTTGATGTTGATAAACCAAGAAACTTGGCAAAATCAGTAACAGTCGAATAAAATAAAAAATAATTTAAATATAAATAAAAATCAAATCAATCAAAACAAATGTAAACAAAAAAGTTTGCATTTGTTTTTTTATTATTTTAGTTTTTTATTTTTTTATGCATAATTTTAAAAAAGTAACATATATTAAAATAAAGGAGAAAAAAGATTATGTACGAAGAATTTGTAAAAGAAATTTCAATTCCAAATATATCTGAAGAAGATTGTGATAAAGAAATAATATTAAGCATTTTAGAAGCTAAATCAGAGCTTTTAAAAGCACATAATAATTTTGAATATGCAGAAGATGAATTAATAGATTACTATACTTATAAAATAAAATCTGAACAAGCAAAAATAGATTATCTACTAAAAAAAGCCAAAAATAAAAAATTAGTTCTTACCTCAACTGAAGTAAGAACTTTATATAAAGATTTAAATTTAAATTATTCTAATATTTGATTTATTTTTTTATTTATCATTATCTTCAAAGTCATATGATGAATTTCCAGAAAGTTTCTTAAGAGATCTTTTAATTATTCCAAATTTAGAATTATCTTGAACAGCTAAATCTTTTCTAGTAATTCTCTCCATTTTCTTTTCTATTTTATAGTAAAAATCTAGGCAATACATATTAAAAGAATTTTCATTTTCTAGATTAGAAACTCCTACTAGATCTTTGTATTTACCGAGCTCTACTTTAAGCATCTCTAAGTCTTCTACCTTTTCTGATAACATAAGTTTTTTGCTAAAATAATACATATATATTTGTTTTTGTACATTAAAATAATCTTGTCTAATACATCTAGAGTACTCACGTACCTTTTCTCTCATCTTTTGTTTTCTAGATTCTTTTATTTTAGTTCCAAATAAAATCTTATTATTAAAATTTGTAATTTTGTTTTTATTATCATACATCTTATCAGTAATTTTTATTATATCTTCATAAATCATCTTATCACATTTATCTTTAAAAGATTTTTTAAAGTCTTTTGTGCAATTTAATACTGATTGTACTAGATACATTTCACCAGTTATAAACACCATTTGTTCTAAAATATTTGTTATACAAGGATAGTCTGTACTTATTGCCTTTATATTTGTATTATAAGCATTTATCTCTTCTTTCTTTAAACCTAATATCTTATATGCTAAATATTGTGTTGCAGCCTCATTTAATGCAACACCTACAATATTTGTCTCTGTATTTTGACAAAGTCCAAATTTTACTATCTTCCCTCTTGAATTTCTAATGTCTTGTATTCTATGAATAACTTCTACTAATGATTGTTTATCAAGATTTGCTAAATCTATTCCATCTCTAAAATATAATGCTTGGTTTTTATATAAATATACAGCATTTTGAGTTTTAGTAGAAAAAGATCCAACATACATTTTAGTATTAATTAGCTTTAGATATATATCACTATATTTAATTCCATAATTTTCAAAAAATGAAGAAATCGTTGTTGACACTAGTTTTACGAATTTTTCTTTTGTAGTAAATTCTAATTCTGCTACGTCTGAAATTCCCATTTTTCTTAGAATTTTTTTGACATTCATTTTTTACTCCAAACAAAATTACAATATATAAATATAATATCATAAAAAATATAATTTTTATGTTACATTTTAATTACATTTTTTATTTTTAAAATCTCTTGTATTTAATATTTTTCTATGCTAAAATATTTAAATATAAAACTTAAAAAAATTTTAGCCATGATAAGAGACTAGTAATAAATTTAATTTTATTTAGAGAGTTTGTGGTTGGTGAAAACAAATTAAAATGATTTATGAATCTACTCTTTAGCTTTTAGTCTAATAAACTAAACCATTAATGCCGGTTACAGCATTTAAGAGATGCTTAAAAATTATTTTAAGTAATAAAGGTGGTACCGCGATATATTCGTCCTTGCTATATAGCAAGGATTTTTTTTATCTTACCACTAATTTAAAAAAAGGAGATTTTTATTATGGAACAAGAAAAAAATGTAAACTACAGAGATTACATTCGGAAAAGTATTTAGACACTTTAAAGGAAATTATTACTTTATCGAAAATATTGCAAAAAATTCGGAAACAAAAGAAGATGAAGTTGTATATAGACCTTTATATAAAAGAGAAGATTCGATGCTTTGGGTAAGACCTGCCAAAATGTTCTTTGAAGAAATTGACTATACTAGAAAAGATAATATTACAGGTCAAAAAAACAGATTTGAACTAGTAGATGATTTATCTATAGATTACACAAAAAAATAAAAAACAATAAATTAGGAGGAAAATATTATGATAGATATTAAATTTTTAAGAGAAAATCCTGATGTGGTAAGACAAAACATCAAAAACAAATTTCAAGATCATAAACTTCCACTTGTTGACGAAGTTTTAGATTTAGATAATAAAAACAGAGAAGCAAAATTAAAAGGAGATGAACTTAGAAGTAAAAGAAATACTTTAAGTAGCCAAATTGGTTCTCTTATGAAAGATGGCAAAAAAGATGAAGCTGAAAAAATAAAACAAGAAGTAAATAAAATAAATGAAGAGCTTGCAGAAAATGAAAAACTAGAACAAGAATATGATTCAAAAGTTACAGAAATTATGATGAAAATACCAAATATTATGCACGAATCAGTACCTATTGGAAAAGATGATAGTGAAAATGTTGAAGTTGAAAGATTTGGAGATCCTGTTGTACCACCATATGAAGTTCCATATCATACAGATATTATGGAAGCTTTAGATGGAATCGATTTAGATTCAGCAAGACGTGTTGCTGGTAATGGTTTTTACTATTTAACAGGAAATATAGCAAGACTTCATTCAGCTATTCTTTCTTATGCAAGAGACTTTATGATAAATAAAGGATTTACTTACTGCATACCACCATTTATGATTAGAAGTGATGTTGTAACTGGTGTTATGAGTTTTGAAGAAATGGATGCTATGATGTATAAAATCGAAGGTGAAGATTTATACTTAATTGGTACTAGTGAGCATTCTATGATTGGTAAATTTAAAGGACAAATTTTAGATAAGGCTGACATACCATATACTATGACTTCTTATTCTCCATGCTTTAGAAAAGAAAAAGGTGCTCATGGTATAGAAGAACGTGGTGTTTATAGAATTCATCAATTTGAAAAACAAGAAATGATAGTTGTTTGTGAACCAGAAGACAGCTATAAATGGTATGATAAATTATGGAGCTATACTGTAGAACTTTTCAGAAGTATGGAAATACCAGTAAGAACTTTAGAATGTTGTAGTGGTGATTTAGCTGATTTAAAATCAAAGAGTGTTGATGTTGAAGCTTGGAGTCCAAGACAACAAAAATACTTTGAAGTTGGAAGTTGCTCTAACTTAACAGATGCTCAAGCAAGACGTCTTGGTATTAGAATTAAAGGTGAAAAAGGAAACTATTATGCTCATACTTTAAATAATACTGTTGTTGCTCCACCTCGTATGCTTATAGCATTTTTGGAAAATCATTATAAAGAAGATGGTACTATTACAATTCCTGAAGTATTATGGCCATATATGGGTGGAACTAAAGAATTAAAACCTAAGAAAAAATAAAAATATAATGTTATATAAAAATGTAATATAAAAAATAAAGAGGAAATTCAAATTTTCTCTTTATTTTTATCTTTAATTATCTATTTTCTTTTATAACTTCACCATATTTTTCTTTCATATATCCATATATAGAATTTGTCTTTATAAGTAAGTACTCTATATCCTCTTCTTCTAAAGCTCTTTCATCTACTATGTTGTATAAAGAATTAATACTTTTCATTTGATTAAATAAATTATCATCAAATTTTCTATAAGTTTCTATTATTTTTAAGATATTATAATCTTCAAGTTTTGTTTTAAGTTTATTTAATATAAAATTTATATTTATATATTCTAGCATTATCTTGCATTTTTCATATTTTGATTCTATTTTGCTATCTTCAAATATATTATTTAATTTTTCATTTAAAACATTATTTTCTTCAATGTTTTTTAAATCTTCTTTTTTTATATCCATTTTTGTCCTCCTTATCTTTGGTCATCTCTATAAAGTTCATCTAATTCTTCTTTAGTAGCTCCTAGTTTTAAAGCTGTATAATGAGCAATTCTTGCTCCATTTTTTCTATTTCTTCTAATATTTTTAAGTTTTCCTACTACTTCTTTAAAAGTTTTTCCTAAAATAATTTTTTTAGCCCAGCTAGAAACTTCATCTGTAAGTAGCACACTTTCTTTTTCATAAATTCTTAGCTCATCATATGGTGTATCACTTAAAGCACTTATACTACTTTCAGTTTTCATATGAATAGAAAATTGACCATAATATGGAAGATCTACTACAAATAAATGCTCTTGTTTTGGATTTCCTTCAGAATCTAATATTTCAACTCCATTATTATCTGTCATATTTTTTGTAAATTTTCCATATGAAATCTCATCATCTTCTTTAAGTAATTCTATTGCTCTATCCATTTCAAAATCTTTAATATAGTAACCATCTCTTTGTCCTTTAGATAGAACCTCAATATTTAGACTTCTTAAATCTTCTAAATTTTCTTCTTTTATTCCAAATTTTTTTAATTTTCTTTTTGTCCACTCTAAATTATCTGTATCTCCTAAATTTGAAGGATCAAAATATCTCTCTACCATTCTACAAATATATTTTAGATTATCTGTGCCTAGCACACTGCTACTTAGTTCTTTTGTATTTACTTTGCATTTTAGATACTCTTCTACCATTATATCTCTTGCTCTTCCACAAGAATGCGCTATTTTATTTGCAGCATGTATTGCTAAAAAAGATTCTACTAATTCTCCAGAACCTTGTCCTGCTTCTATTACATTCTTTATACTTGTAGCCATAAGAGGTGTTCTAATTTCAGATGGTTTTCTACTTTCTACTTTTACATATTCTTCTCTCCAGTTTGGATTTAATAGTGAATATAAAGCAAGCAAATTATAAAATCTTTTTTCTCTTGAATATGCCGGATACATTTCAAGCTTTTTTCCATGCTTTTTTAAGATTTCTATATTTTTGCAAGCTTGTTTATATTCTTCATTACTACTCTTTATTTTTATAGCTTAAGTTCACCTCTTTCAAATAAAATAATCTATATAAAAATTTATTAATATACAAAAAGTTAGGACCTGAAAGCTCAGGTCCAGTGGCAGATGAGTTTAATCTCCTTCTCAATTTTGCGAACACTGTCGCGCATGAAATGAAAATCTTCCCCATCTACCGGATCCCGATTTTCTAAGGTGTTTAGCTGCTTGTCAAGCTCATAAAGCCTGGCATACCTGGCGAGCTTCTCACGATAATCGGGGGAACTTTTCGGACACTCGGTCTCTTTCTTGATTTGCTTCCGCAGTTCGTGAATTTTGCTTCTCAAAGCATCCATGGTTCCACCTCCAAAAAAGAATTTGGTACACGTATATTATAACATATTTTGAAAATTATGTAAATCATGTTGAGAACGCCCTTATTTTATGTTAAAATTATATAGAAAATTTAGAATAATTTAGAAAGAGAGAAAAAAATGATTATAAAAAATCCTAAATTTGAAATATCTGCTGTAAAGCCAGCTCAGTACCCAAAAAATGATTTTCCTCAAATAGTTTTAGTTGGAAAATCAAATGTTGGAAAATCATCTTTTATAAATACAATGTTAAATAGAAAAAGTTTAGCAAGAACTAGCAACACTCCTGGAAAAACAAGACAGATTAATTTTTATAATATAGATAATAATTTTTATTTTGTAGATTTACCTGGATACGGCTATAGCAAACTTTCAAAAGAAGAACAAGTTAATATGGGGAAATTTATAGAAGACTATTTGAATAAATCTGAAAATATTAAGCTTATCGTATTTTTAATAGATATAAGACATAGTATTTCTGAAAATGACATGCTTATGTATAAATATATATTAAATACTAACCTTCCTTTTATGTTAGTTGCAAATAAAGCAGATAAAATTGCTGTAACTAAAGTAGATAATAGATTGGAGGAATTAAAAAAAGAACTTGGAATTTCTTATTCAATATTTATTCCATTTTCTTCAGAAAGAAAAATCTATACAGAAAATGCTTGGAAAGAAATAGAAAACTTTTTAAAATAAAATAAGAAGCAAGCGTGATCAATGATTTTGGTCACGCTCTTTTCTTTCCTCATGCAAATGAAATTATGGTGAGCACATACTCTTTTCTCGGCTCTACCACATAGATGGATGCTCCAATGCTATCGCTAAAGAATCTCGTAACAAGCTCTATTGCTATATCAGAGATGTCCACGGTAAGCTTATCCATCCGGTCAAAGTTTTCCTGCATAAAGATTGATACTTCACTCATTGTTTTTGGTTCAATGATCTCATTAGAGTATACATGCAGTACTCTGCCATCATCGAACGAAAAATGCTCTTGATATTTTCTCTGTGCTAATTTCTCTTGCTTTTTGAATTTCCTATAAGCCCGCCACGAAAGAAATCTCTCAAACATTTTTTTCACCTCCTAAACAAAGTAAAGAAATTATACATCATTTTTCTCCTAAAAGCAAATAAATAAGCTAAATATCTAGCTTATTCTAGATTTTTTTAGCTTATTTATTATTTTTTATAATTTCTTTTTAATCATTTTTAGAGCTTTTTGTCTTTCTACTGTAATTTCATGACCGCATTGTAAACATTCTAGTTTAAAATCAACACCGACTCTTTTTATTTTCCATTTTTTGCTTCCGCAAGGATGTGACTTTCTTGTTTCAACTATATCTCCTATATTATATTCCATAACTTTTTTCCTTTCGAAAAAAATATTATTTTATTCTCATTTTTATGCTATCTTCTCCAAGGACTTTCATAATTTCATATAAATCAGGAGTATTTGCTCTTCTTGTTAATTTTACTCTAATTACTGTACTTATATCTCCAACATGTCCTTTAAATCCATCAGGATTTGCTTTATACTCTTTTACTTCTCTTGCATATCCTAATTTTTCTGATAAGTCTTTCATTTTATTAAACCAAGTCTCTTTGTCATCATTTATATCAAAATATTCATTAAAGTATGTATTTACTATTTTATCAATTTCTTCTTTATCTGTAATTTTTTGATATTCATATTCTTCATTTGATTCTTTAAATTTATCATCAAACATGTATATTATAGATTGTTTAGCATCAGACCATTTTGAAATATCTTTTCTAGGTTTTACATTTCCTCTTTCAATTCCAAATACCTTTAAGCTGTATTCTTTATCTCTATTTATAAGTTCATAAAGTTCACTATCATAAACTTTTGACCAATCTAAAACATAGTTTAAAACTTCTTCTGCAGTAAATGTAGATATTACAGTTTTTGATACATCTAAAAGTTTAACCATATCAAAAAGTGCACCACTTACACCCATTTTGTTTAATTCAAATTTAAATTCATCTAAAGGCTTTTCTTTGTTTCCTTTTCTCCAAGATTCAAAATTTGAATTTGCAATATTCATTAAATATTCAATAACAGCTTCTTTTGGTATTCCTTCTTCTCTATAATAACTAACAGCAGCTTCTGGATCTTTTCTTTTACTTAATTTTCTCTTATTTCCACCATCTTCTTTCATGATAGGAGCTATATGAGCATATCTTGGTGGTTTAAATCCTAAAACTGAAAATAGTTGCAAATGTAGTGGAACTGAAGCTACCCATTCATCTGCTCTTATTACTAAATTAGTTCTCATTAAATGATCATCTACAGCATGAGCAAAATGATATGTTGGAAGTCCATCTGATTTAATAATTACTACATCTTGATCATTTTCCGGAAATTCAATATTTCCTTTTATTACGTCTTTATGTTTTATTTTTTTATCAGGATTTCCTGGTGATTTAAGTCTTATAATATAATCTTCGCCATTTTTTATTTTTTCAATTGCCATATCTATAGGCATATTTCTACATCTAGTCCACTTTCCATAATATCCTGTTCTTTGTTTTGCTTTTTCTTGATTTTCTCTTATCTCATTTAAAGTTTCTTGTGAACAAAAACATGGATATGCTAGTCCTTTTTCTATTAAACTTTTAGCATAAGCTTGATATATATCTTTTCTCTTACTTTGAAGATATGGTCCATAATTTCCTTTATCTGTACCATCTTCATTTAATGTTTCATCTGGTGATAAATCATATTCTGCTAAAGAATTTAAAATCTCTGATACAGCATTTTCTATTTCTCTTTTTTGATCTGTATCTTCTATTCTAACAAAGAAAACACCTTCTGTTTGTCTTGCCATTTTTTTAGCAACTAAACTTTGGTACAATCCTCCTATATGTGTAAATCCAGTAGGACTAGGAGCAAATCTTGTAACAATAGCACCTTCTTTTAAATCTCTTTCTGGATATTTTTCCTCATAATATGATATATCTTTTGCTTCTGGAAATATTAAATCAGCAAGTTCTTTATATCCCATTTATCTCTCTCCATTCTAAATTTATTCTTTAAACTTTGCTTATTATACCAAAAAGCATATACATTTTCAATATGTGTATTTTTTTATTTATATGTTAAATTCTAATAATTTGTTAATAGTCATCTACTATAAAAAATACCAAGCTTCAAAATGCTTGGTATTTTTATTAAACTTCCATTATAATTGGTAAGATCATTGGATTTCTCTTTGTTTTTGCAAATATATAATCTCTTAAAGAATCTTTTAATTTTGCTTTGATTGTTGCCCAATCTCTAATTCCATCTTGTTCTAAGCCATCTATCTCTTCTCTTAAGACTTTTTTAACATCTTCCATTAAGTTTTCAGATTCTTTAACATAAACAAATCCTCTTGAAATTACATCAGGACCTGCTAAAATTTCTCCTGATGCAGAATCCATTGTAAGTACTACTATAATTAATCCATCTTGTGATAAATGTTGTCTATCTCTTAAAACAATATTTCCAACATCGCCAACTCCAAGTCCATCTACCATAACTTTTCCAAATGGAACTGTTCCAGTAAGTTTTGCCTCTTCTTCATTTAGTTCAAGTACTCTACCATTTGTCATTAAAAATATATTTTCTGAAGGTATTCCTACCTTTTTAGCAGTTTCGCTATGAGCAATAAGTTGTCTATATTCACCATGAACGGGTATAAAATATTTTGGTCTTATAAGTGAAAGCATAAGCTTTTGCTCTTCTTGGCAAGCATGTCCTGAAACATGTATATCTTCTAGAGAACTATATACAACCTCTGCTCCAATCTTCATTAAATCATCTATTACTTTTGCAACATATTTTTCATTTCCTGGTATTGGATTTGCAGAAATAATTACTAAGTCATTTGCTGTAATTGATACTTTTTTATGTTCACCTGAAGCCATTCTTGTTAAAGCTGACATTGTCTCACCTTGACTTCCTGTTGTAATTATAACTAATTGTTCATCAGTATAATTTTTTATCATATCTATATCTATAAATACATTTTCTGGAACATCTATGTATCCAAGTTCCATTGCAGTTGAAATCATATTAATCATACTTCTTCCACATACTGCAATTTTTCTATTATTTGCTACAGCAGAGTTTACAATTTGTTGTACTCTATGAACATTTGAAGCAAATGTAGCAACAACTATTCTTTTTGTACAATTAAAGAATAATTTGTCTAATACTTCTCCAACAGAACTTTCAGACATAGTATATCCTTTTCTTTCTGAGTTTGTACTATCAGACATTAACGCCAAAACGCCTTTGTTTCCAAGTTCTGCAAGTCTTCCAAAGTCCATTCTCTCATCATCTATTGGTGTATAATCTATTTTAAAGTCTCCTGTATGAACTACAGTACCTGCTGGTGTATGAATAGCTAAAGCTACTGCATCTGGTATACTATGGCAACTTCTTATAAACTCTACTCTAATTTTTCCAAGTACTATAGTTTGTCCTTGATTTACTATTTTAAGTTTTGTACTTTTTAATAACTTATGTTCTTCTAGTTTATGAGTAATAAGTCCTGCTGTAAGTTTAGTAGCATATATTGGAACATTAATTTTACTTAATAAATAAGGTATAGCACCAATATGATCTTCATGACCATGTGTTATTACAAGTCCTCTTATCTTTTCTTTGTTCTTCTCTAAATATGTAAAATCTGGTATGACTAGGTCTATTCCAAGCATATCATCTTCAGGAAATGCTAAACCGCAATCTACTAAAACAATGTCGTCTCCATACTCAAATACAGTAATATTTTTTCCAATCTCTTGAATACCACCAAGAGGTATGATTTTTAATTTTTCTGCTTTAAACTTAAAATCTACTTTTTTATTTTCTCCTCTAGTAGATGAATTTATTTTTAAGTTTTTATTTGTAGCACTAACATTCTTTCTAACATTAGTCTTTTTAATAAGTTTTGCTGTATTTTGTTCTTGTTTTGCATTTGTTTCTTTCTTATTTTGCTTATTTACTCTATTTGTTTTATTTTGATTTTTTACATGATTTTTTTTCTTTTGCACATTATTTAAATTCTCTTGTCTTTTTTCTTCCATTTTAGTCTCCTTTTTCTTTATTTTCTTATGTATTTATAAAAACATGTAAAAGGAATACCTTAAAAGTAATACTTTTTATAATAAAAAGTATTTTTATTTTTATTATTTCAATTTTAACTTTTCCTTTTCTTACATGCCAAAATTAATAGTTTTAATTATAATAAATATTATTTAAAAAAATAACCCGCTCTTTTTTTACATTTAAATAAACCAAAATAAACAATAAATAATTTTATATTATTGCTAACTTAAAAAATAATTATTTAAGAAACTTTTTTCTCTCTTCAATTCTTAAATAATCTAAATAATATTTAGTTTTAATCCGAACCATTAATTTAAAATTTTATAAAAACATCTCATCTTTTACCAATATGTTTGGTAACAACTAAAGCTTATTATACTATTTCTGTGCAAATTTGTCAAATAATTCATATTCCATAAAACTTAAGTTTTTCTTGATTTTTAGTTATTTTTCGATATATCTTGCAATCAAAATAGCCTTATCAAATCTTCTATCAAAGCTAAGGCGAGTATATAAATCGTCAACCATTTTAGTCAAAAGTACTCTATTAAAAATCACTTTTCCATCTGTAAAAGAAGCATGTACAACATAGCTATCTCCAACATACATCATTATGTGATTCATAATATATTTTTTATTATGTTTTTCATTTTCATAATCTATTAATCCTACTATAAAATCCCCAATTTCTAAAGAATTTGTGTTTATTTCTTCTTCATGTTTTTCTATAAATTGTACTTTTTTTAATATCTTTTTTTCATCATTTTCATCTAAAATAGCATTGTCATAATAAGTTTTTGTAACCCATAAGTTTGGTTTAAATAACCCCATCTTTACCTCAATCATAGAGCTACCTTCTATTTTCATGTCTATATTAAATGTTCTATTTAAAATAGAATCACAAAAAGATGAACAATCATATGAAAAAAAATCTTCATTTGAGCCATTTTCATAATAAGGAATATTGTAATATCCATTTAATCTTGTCTTTCCATTTTCATAATCTCTGTAATCTCTTTTAGCAGAATAAGAAGTATTTTGATTTAGTATTTTAAAAGCTTCTTTTAAAAGTTTTATTTTGTTTTCTTTAGAAATAGAAGTTTCTTTATTTTCTATTTTTACTTTTTCTTTGCTTAAGCTAGAAAGTATGCAATACCCCTCTACATCATTTACTTTTATTTTTGTATAAGTTTCATTTTCTTCTTTATTTTCTATATATTCTTTATTTATTAATTCTACTTTAGAATTTACCTCTAAAATATCTATAATTTCTGATTTCAAATTTGGATTTTTTCTTAAAATTATTTCTTTATTTAAATACATTTTTCTCTCCTTACTTTACTTTATTTATATCATAAAAATAATAATTTTAAAAATTTTTTATTTTAAAAAAAATTTATTTTTCAAATATTGTTTTATGTAAACTAGTGTGTTATAATTGTTTTAGGTAACTTATATTTTCGTTTCCTTCTTAGGAAACTAACTATACCTAAAGTCCAAAGCCGGCTTGTTCTCTCTTAGGCTTTCGGGCTTTTTTTATTTTAATTTGTATTTTTATGTAAACTGTGTTATCATTATGTTATACTACACTTAGGAGGTGCAAAAAAATGGCAACACCATATCTTGTAAAGTACGTACGGCCATTTATCACCGGCATAGCTGATGTCATAAATGTACTCTGCTCCGTTCCTGAATTTCAAAGGTTCACACCTGAGATACACAGATGCAATATTTGTGACAACTTATTAGCTTTGCCACCTGTCAGCGAGGATGAACTTTTAGCATTAGTTCTGCCAAACACGGCATCTTACCTCAAAAAGGTGAGCTCTTATCTGATATTTCAAAAAGGAAACTTAAAGACTACTGTCTACATTTCGAAAGACACTTGGCTATACATAGCGACAGTAGAGTCTAAGACTAAAAAGAAAGTCAAAGTATTTTCCGAGTCTCCGAAGTCTAAAGACGCTCTTGGGACAAAGAAATTATTCGATTTTCTAAAAAAGTCAGGACTTATCTTGGATTCCTTCAAAGAGTATCAGCCTAAGTACTATGGAGTTCTTGATTTTGAAGTGCTTTTTAATGAGCTTCAAGACTATCTATGCGATGGTGTAAATCTTACTCTTAAGGCTTCTTACCCAAGTCGCCAAGAGATTGAAGATAAGCACTTTTACTCCGTCCGGTTAGACAAGCATGGAAGCAGTCTTGACATCATTGGCTTCAATGGAATGATCCTAGTCTTTCTCATGATGTATTATAAAAATCCGCAAGGGTTTGAAAAATACGGATTTGAGAAAGTAGAGCCCGCATTTTTCGAGCCTGCCGAGGTTCTCTCAGAGCTGTTTGAGTCCATCGATTTCTGACAAAATCCCCTAAGAAGCAACTTGTGGCTTCCTAGGGGATTTACCTTTTTTATCTTACTTATTTTTAATTCATACACATTTTAGAAAAAATTAAATTCTACAGAGTAATCATCATCTTCACTTCCGTTGTAATTTTCTACAATCATAAATATACCATTATATGGATACATATCTTTAGTGATTTCAATTTCTTGATATTTTCCATTATTAAAAATATAAGTAGACTTATTCATTCCTCCTGCGTCATTAGTATAAGTTGAAGTAAATTCAACTCCATTTACGCCTAGTAAATTTCTTACATTTAGTATTTCGTCAGTAGTATATCCTGACATGCTTGTATATCTATTTATTCCGTATCTTGAATAAAAATTTAATGCTTCATCACTTGTTTTAGCATTATCATATTCTTCATAATAAACATCATAATAATTGTCCATATCCTCTGTAACTCCTCTAGCTGATAAAGCAGATTTTGCAATACGATCTAATATTTCATCTAATTCTGTTTCTTGATTTTCGTCAAGAGAATATGGAGTAACATTGCTAAGTCTTATTAATTTAAATGAATATAAACCATCATTTGATTTAATATTTAATACCGTATTATTATCTGTAAGTTCCATATTGTACCCTACTTGTTTTAATTTTACTGATGTAATTAAAGAAAAATCATCAATATTTATTATGTCTGTACTTTCTTCTCCATTATTAGTTGTTACTCTTTGTTCTTTTACTTCTCCTAAATTTAAAGGATATAAACTTCCATTCGGAGCATTATTATTAGTTGTATTTTGATTTAAATTATTTGTATTTACATTATTTTGATCATTCATCGTATTTTCAGGTACACTTGCTAATGTATTTGGGCTAGATGTTTCGGCTTTAGCATTTTCTGTAGATTTACTAGATGTATTATCATTGCTATTTTTCACAAAGAATAAATATCCAAACACACCAGCAATTAAAATTACTATTATAAGCACTATTAATATTATCATTATTAATCTGTCTTTAATATTATCTAACATATTTTTCTCCTTGTAGTTTTTGTTTTATCTTATATTTTAAAAATATATTTGTCAACTAAAAAATCTTACAACAATTCATGTTGCAAGATTTTTTGATTATTTTTATTTAGTTATTTAAATCTTATTTTTTATCTTTTATTTTTTATACATTATAGAAATATGAAGCTTCTAAATCTGCTTCATGAAGTAATAAAGCAAGTGGATATTTTTTATAAGCAATTGAAATTGTTCCATATAATTCTTTTGGCTCTGTAAATCCCATATGCCATCTTATACAATATTTTTCTTCACTAGTCAATTTCAAGTATTCTGTAAGCATCATTACAGATTTTTCGCCATGTCCATATGGAATAGTATCATCTACAGTATAATATGGTACTTTTTCCCATTCTCCCCTTTCATTTTTTGCATTTCTATAATCTGTTTTATAATAATTTGCTTTACATATATCATGTAAAAGTGCAATTATTATGATAGTGTCATCTTTTACATCTATATCTATAATTGAATTTTGTACTTTATGTTTTAATATTTCATAGACTTTCATACTATGTTCTAAAAGTCCACCTTCATAATTACCATGATATTTAGTACTTGCTGGTGCTACAAAGAAATCTGTTTTTTCTATAAAATTAAGTAAATCATTCATTCCTTCTCTACCAGTACTTTTTAGTAAATTTATAAATTCTTCTTTCATCAAATCCTCCAAATATTGCCTATAAATTTATAATTTTATTAATGTTGTTCCATTGTATATTCATTCATTGTATTCATAGTGTTCATTGAGTTCATAGCATTTGGATCTATTCCGTTTAAGTCATTTGTCATATCATTTGTAACATTATTTGCAGCTGGATCTTCTATAATTGCAGTATTGTCTTTATTATACATACTAAAATCTATTTTATATCCATCATCTATAAATCCATCATATAATTCTAATACCATAAACATTCCATTAAAGTTATATGAACCTTTTGCAATTTCTACTTCTGATAATCTACCATTGTTAAATGTATGTGTTTTCTTAATCATTCCATCAGATGTAACTGTATTTGTTGTAGTATATTCATAAGAATTAGCTCCCAATACATCTCTTAAAGATAGAATCTCTTGTTCAGAAAGTCCTGAAAAACTACTAAATCTGTTTATTCCATAAGTATTATAGAAGTTTAATACTTCTTGATTTGTCATATCTTTTCCATATTCATTATAATAAGCATTTACATAATCAGGAGAACTCTCAGTAATTCCTTTTGCAGCACATGCTTCATTTGCTATTTTTTGTAATATATCATCTAATTCTGCTTGTTGTTCTTCTGTAATAGTAGTTGTATAAGGAATCATATTGCTTAAACGCATAAGTTTAAAAGCATATTTTTTGTCTTTTGATACAACATTTAATACATGATTATCATCTGAAATAAAGACATCATATCCTATATTTTTTAAGTTATCAGATACATTTAAATAAAATTCTACTTCTCTTATTAAATCATCTCTTCCAGTATCTTTCTTTGTAATTTCTGGATTTTCTATTTCCTCTAAAGTAAATGGTTGACCATTTGCAATCTCTTCAATACTATTTGTTTCATTGTTTTCTGTAAGGTTATATTCTACCTTTTCTTTTACTGTATTTTCTACTTTATGCTCTTTTTTGCTTTTGGCATTAGAAATTACTCCATACCCAATTAAAATTGCTGCTACTATAAAAAGAATTGAACAAACTAAAACAATCATTATAATATGATCTCTAAATACTTCTCTCATCTCTATCTCCTTTTTCTTATGATATATAATCTTATCTATAAAATATATTTTTGTCAATAAATAAGGTGCGACTTTTTTCGCACCTTTAAGCCTATTTTTCGGATTCTTTTAATTCTTTGCCACTTAAATAATCGCCTTTTTCTTTGCTAAATGAAATTTCACCATTTTGAAAATAAATTACGATTGTTCCAAGTTCGTCTGTCCTATAAAGTGGAATGTCTTTTTCTTCAAGCTTCTTTGTTATGCTACTATATGGATGGTTATAGTCATTGCCTTTTCCGCAACTTACAACAGCATAACTTGGATTCACCTTATTTAAAAATTCATCTGTAGTGCTAGTTCTACTTCCATGATGTCCGATTTTTAAAACATCAGCAGATATGTCCTTTTTACTTTCTAGTAAATATTCTTCAATCTCTTTTTCTGCATCTGACATAAAAAGCATTGAAAAATCTTGATATTCAAGCTTAAATACAATTGATTTGTTGTTTACAATATCACTTAAGTTGCATTGACTTAAAATTTTTATCTTTGCTTCTCCGATATTGAAACTTCTTAAAATAGAATTGTCATTATCTTCATAAGCCGACTCCATAATAATAGATGTGCTTTTAAAAGTCTCTCTTACACTTCTTGCAATAGACATGTCTAAATACCATAACTTCTCTTGCAAAGTAGAAAGATTTTCATATTTCATACATATTATTTTATCGACTTTTATTGAACTTAAGATTGAATGTGCTCCTCCCGCATGGTCTATGTGGAAGTGTGTAATTAAAAGAACATCTAGCTTTTCTACTCCAATTGACTCTAAATACCGTACTATCTTTTTTCCAGAACTATTTGTTCCAGAATCAACCAGCATAGATTTATCATCTTGAAGTATTAAAATAGATTCTGCTTGACCTACATCAATTATGTGAATTTCTAAACCACTTTTTTTAGAAAGATTTACATCTTGTGACTTAAATAAAACCTCAGAAATGCTTACATAACGATTTACAAACAAAGATGTGATAAGGCAAATTATTATAATGAAAAGAATCCGTCTTCTGCATTTAGATTCTCTCATTAGAAAATCCTCCCTTCTATCAATTTGGGCTTACATAATATTTTATCATACTATGTCAAATTTATAGCAAAATTATTATGCTTTCGAAATACTTTTCTTGAAAATTCACTATTTTTAATATCTCATCTTCAGTATATTTTTTATGACTAGATGTATTTACTATTATTAGCTTATCATCCATATCATTTAATCTTTGTATAATTCCAATACATTTTCCTTTATACGTTTCTAAAGGCTCTTTTTCATCTATTATATAAGCATCTAATTCTTCTCCATCATAGCTTATAGTGTTTGGAATAAATCCATAATTTACTTCGTAAACTATATCTTTATGTTTTGGATGAGTTGTATTTATTTTTCTATCTATAATAACATCTACTTCTTTTCCTAAAAAATCATAAGACATTCTTTGCTTTAAATTTATTATTTTTTCATAATCAGAAATCATATAATCAAAGATATCTCTTATTTCTCCTTTTTCCATCATACTTTTAAATTCGTCAAAAGAGACATATTTAGCATCTTGTACTTCATTATCACTAAAGTTTAAAAGATTTAAGTCTATATCTTTTCTTACTACCCATTTATCAACAATAGCATGATTTTCTCTGCTTATTTCATTATCAAAATGAATTAAATCTTTTGCATCAAGTTTAAGTCCTATTTCTTCTTTTACTTCTCTTAGTGCTCCCTCTATAGAAGATTCACCTTTTAAAATAGAGCCACTTGTTCCTTCCCATTTTTCAGGATAAGCTTTTTTATTTTTAGATCTTTGTGTTACAAGTATTTCTCCTTTTGAGTTTATTATCCACACTTCTTCAACAATATGGTACTCATTTTCTTTAAATTCTGATACATCACGAATTAAATCATGTCCTAATTTTTTTCTTTTTTCATTATAAGCATCCCAATATTCCATTTTTTAGCTCCTATTTTTTATTATTTATTACTTTATTTATTTTATAAATTACAAAAAAATAATATATCAAACTAAAAAAAATTAAAACCCTAATTTTAAATTTAGAATTTTAATTTTTTTAAATTTATTTTATCCAAAAATTCCTTTTTTCTTCATAGTTGGTTGTTCATTCATAGTAAGTGCAAGTTTTGTAATTAGCTCTCTTTGCTCCTGAGTTAATCTTTTTGGTACTTGTACTACTACTGTAAATACAAAATCACCATTCCAATTATTATTTACAGCTTTAAATCCTTTATTTTTTATTACAAATTTTGTACCAGTTTGTGTACCTGCTGGAATAGTATATTTTTGTTTTGTACCATCTACCATCGGAACTTCTATTTCAATACCTAAAGTTGCTCCTGTAAAAGTAATTGGAATATCACAAAGTACATGATCTGCTTTTCTTGTATAATAATCATGTTTTTTAACATGGATATTAATATATAAATCTCCTTTTGGTCCGCCTTTTTCTCCCGGTTCTCCTTCACCACGAAGTACTATTGTTTGACCATCACCTATTCCTGCTGGTATTTTTACTTTTATCTTGCTAGTCTGTCTTACATAACCTTTTCCTTTACAGTTTGGGCAAGGTTCATCTATTATTTTTCCTTCACCACCGCAGTTAGAGCAAACTTTTTGAGTTGCCATCTGACCAAATGGAGTTGTAACTACTTGTCTTATTTGTCCTGTTCCTTTACATACACTACAAGTATGTGGTTCTGTACCATCTTTTGCACCAGTGCCATTACATTTTGTACATTCTCTATTTCTGCTTACAGTAATTGTCTTTTCAGCTCCTAAGTATGACTCTTCAAAAGTAATCTCTATTGTACTTTTTATGTCTCTACCTTTTCTTGGTCCATTTCTTCTTCTAGCTCTTGTTCCTCCTCCAAAAGCAGCTGAGAAAATATCGCCAAAACCGCCAAATCCAAAATCACTAAAGTCAAATCCATCAAATCCAGAACCACCATAAGAATAGTATCCGCCTTCTTGGCCTCCACCTCCAAATTGTGGACCTGCTGGATCTCCAAAGTTATCATAATTTGTTCTTTTTTGTTTATCAGATAATACTTCATAAGCTTCGCTTACTTCTTTAAATTTTTGCTCTGCTTCTGCTTTATTATCTGGATTCGCATCAGGGTGATATTTCTTTGCAAGTTTTCTATATGCTCTTCTAATCTCATCATCAGAAGCACTTTTACTTACTCCTAATATCTCATAATAATCTTTATTTGCCATTTAAATTCCTCCAAGAAAACTTATACATATTTCTTATAGTCTTCTACATAATTTCTATTTAAATTTGTATTATATTTTTTCATATATATTTTTGTAAATTCTTCTGCAGAAATATTCATTCTATTTAGTACATCTATATAATACATTAAAACATCTCCAAATTCTTCTATGAATCTTTCTCTTATTTTTTCATCATTCATTATAGAATCTATGCCTTTTTTCTTAACTATAGCAATTGTCTCTCCCATTTCTTCTATCATATATAGTATATTGTCTTTTGCATATTTTGGCTCCATTGGTTCCCAATTATCTTTGTTTTTCTCCCATAGTTTATACTGCATTTCTTTTAGCTCAGATATTTTTAAATCATCTTTTTCCACTAAAATGTCTCCTTTTATTATATTTAGCAACAATTTAGGCAGCATTTTTGCTTGCTGCCTAAAATTTTAAGCTTTACTTATTATTTATTATCATTATCTTCTTCAGTAAAGTCTGCATCATATACTGTTCCTTCTTTAGCTTCTCCTGCATCATCTGAAGCAGCACCAGGATTTGCACCTGCATTTGCTCCAGCAGCAGCTCCTGCAGCACTATATAATTTTTCAGAGATTTCATAAAATACTTTTGTTAATTTATCTGTAGCATCTTTAATCTCATCAATGTTATTTTCTTCTAGTTTCTTCTTTACATTGTCAATTTCAGCTTGAACTTTAGATTTTTCTTCACTGCTTACTTTATCTCCAAGTTCATCTAAAGTTTTTTGACTATTGTAAATTAAGCTTTCTGCATTATTCTTAACTTCAACTTCTTCTTTCTTCTTTTTATCTTCACTAGCATGAGCTTCTGCATCTTTAACAGCTCTGTTAATATCTTCTTCAGAAAGATTTGTACTAGCTGTTATAGAAACTTTTTGTTCATTTCCTGTAGCTGTATCTTTTGCAGATACGTGAACTATACCATTTGCATCTATATCAAATGTAACTTCTATTTGTGGTACACCTCTTGGTGCTGGCATAATTCCTGTTAATTGGAATCTACCTAAAGTTTTATTGTATGCAGCCATTTCTCTTTCACCTTGAAGAACATGTACTTCAACACTTGTTTGACCATCTGCTGCAGTTGAGAATATTTGTGATTTCTTAGTTGGTATTGTTGTATTTCTTTCAATAAGTTTTGTAAATACACCACCATAAGTTTCAATACCTAATGATAAAGGTGTAACATCTAGTAAAACTAAATCTTTAACATCTCCAGAAAGTACACCACCTTGAATTGCTGCACCTAAAGCAACACATTCATCTGGGTTTATACCTTTATTTGGTTCTTTTCCTGTAATTTCTTTTACTTTTTCTTGTACTAGAGGAACTCTTGTAGAACCACCTACTAATAATACTTGATCTATATCTTTTGCTTCAAGTCCTGCATCTTTTAAAGCTTGTGTAACTGGTTTAATTGTAGAATCAACTAAATCTTTAATTAAATCTTCAAATTTTGCTCTTGTTAATGTAATATCTAAGTGTTTTGGTCCTGTGCTATCAGCTGTAATAAATGGTAAGTTAATATTTGTTTGACCAACACCAGATAATTCTATTTTAGCTTTTTCAGCAGCTTCTTTTAATCTTTGCATTGCCATTTTATCTGATTTTAAATCTATACCACTAGTCTTCTTAAATTCTTCTACTAAGTATTCAATAATTCTTTCATCAAAGTCATCTCCACCTAGTCTGTTATTTCCACTTGTAGCTAAAACTTCAAATACGCCATCACCAATATCTAGTATAGATACATCAAATGTACCTCCACCTAAGTCATAAACCATTATTTTTTGGTCTTTATCAACTTTATCCATACCAAATGCAAGTGCTGCAGCTGTTGGTTCATTTATAATTCTTAAAACTTCAAGTCCTGCTATTTTTCCGGCATCTTTAGTTGCTTGTCTTTGGCTATCGCTAAAGTATGCAGGAACTGTGATAACTGCTTGTTTTACTTCTGATCCTAAATAATTTTCAGCATCAGATTTTAATTTTTGAAGAATCATAGCTGAAATTTCTTGTGGTGTAAATTCATCATCTTCTATTTTTACTTTTCTATCAGATCCCATATCTCTTTTTATAGAAATTACTGTGTGATCTGGATTTGTAACTGATTGTCTTTTTGCAATTTGTCCTACTAATCTTTCTCCATTTTGTGAAAAAGCAACTACAGATGGAGTTGTTCTATTTCCTTCTGGGTTTGGTATAACTACTGCCTCTCCACCTTCCATAACAGCAACACATGAGTTTGTTGTACCTAAATCAATACCTATAATCTTTGACATTATAATGTCCTCCTTTTAAAATTAAATTTTAATTTTTCATTTTATTCTAAATTGTAAATTCTTTTAAATTTATTTTCTTTTGTATAAAAATTTATTTTAATTAAATTAAAAATTAAAAACTTTAGTTTGCAACTATTACCATAGAATGTCTAATTACTCTATTTCCTATAATATAACCTTTTCTAAACTCTTCTATTATTACATTTTCATCATGTTTTTCGTCAGTTACATGACTTACAGCTTCATGTAATTCTGGATCAAATTTCTTTCCTACTGTTTCTATTTCTTTTACTCCATTATATAAAAGAACATCTTGAAGTTGTTTTAATACCATTTTTACTCCATCTTGATAAGCTTTATCTTCAGTTTTTGTTATAACTGCTTTTTCTAAGTTATCAATAACAGGAAGTATTGATGTCATAATATCAGATACTAGTAAATCTTTTAATCCTTCTTTATCCTTTGTAACTCTTTTTTTGTAGTTTTCAAATTCGGCAAGAAGTCTTTTATATCTATCATTCATTTCATCTAAATCTTGTTTTGTTTTATCTAATTCTGATATATCTTCTACTTTTACCTCATTTTCTTTTACTTCATTTTCTTGCTTTGTTTCTACTTTTTCATTTTTTTCGTTTTCTTCATTTTCATTAATCGGTTCTTTTTTTTCTATATCTTCTTGCATATTATTATTTTCATTTGCCATAAATTAAATCCCTCATTTCTTTAAAATTTTCCATCATCGAAATCTTCTTTGAGCTTTTTACTTATATATTTCATTACAGAAATTACTTTTGCATAATCCATTCTTTTAGGACCAATTATTCCAATAGTACCAATGTCTTTTTCTCCTAAAATATGATTAAATGTTATTATACTGAAATTTTTAAGTTTTTCATCTTCTAGTTCATCTCCAATATATACATTTATATCATCAGCAATTCCTGTATTTAAAACATCTGCAACTAATTCTTTAGCATCTAAAGCATTCATAAAATCTTTTGCGATTTCAGTTTTCTTAAATTCCGGTAAATCAAAAGATTTATTTGTTCCTTCTAAGTAAACTTCATTTGATGTATCTTTTAATACTTTATTTATTTCTTCTATTATTTTTTTAATTATATCTATTCCTGTTTTAAGTTCTGTTTCAATATATTCTTCAAAAGAACCATTTATTTCATCGATTGATTTTCCAACAAGTTTATTTAAAAAGATATAATTTAAATTTTTTACTTGTTCTTCTGTTATATCTTCATCAAATTTTATAATAGCTTCTCTTATAATTCCTGATTCTGTAAGAATTATTGCCATCATAACATTAGAGCCAAGTAAAACAAATTTTATATCCATAATAGTATGTTGTTCAACATTAGGGCCAATTGCAATTGTTGTATAATGTGTAAGTTCTGATAATGTAGTAGTTGCAATTTTTGTTAAATCTTCAAGTTCATTTACTTTTGTCTCTAATCTTGATTTTATATAGTTTATTTCACTAACTGTAAGTTTATCTTCAGTTAGAAGTTCATCTATATAATATCTATATCCTTGTTGTGATGGTATTCTTCCAGCAGAAGTGTGAGGCTTATCTAAATATCCTTCTTGTTCAAGCTCTGCCATTTCATTTCTAATTGTAGCGCTACTACAATCTAAGAGCTTTACTAAACTTCCAGAACTTACTGGTTCTGCGTTTTCTATATATTCCTCAACTATTGCTTGAAGTATCTTTTTCTTTCTATCGTCAAGCATTTCTTCTCCTCTCATTTTAGCAAACTAGGTTTACGTTTGCTAACACGTATATTATATATTATTTTTAGCAAAAGTCAACACCAATTGCTAATTATTTTTAATTTTTTTCAAAATTTTATTCATTATATTTTTGACAATATTCTTAAACGGTTATATAATCTAAAACTATCATAGGCTTATAGGATACTCCATTTTTTTCAGCTTATGATGGGCAGTAACTAGAAATAATTTTAAATGGAGGTGTTAGAAATGGATGCTCGTATTCCAAGCGAATTCTTTAGCCTCTTCTATTCTGTCTTCAATAGTGATGGTACCGTAAAAGCATGTGGCAGAAATGCCTGCAAGGCACTTATCGTCTGCTGCAAAGGGCTCGATTCTACCACCTACTATGGCAGTGAAGACACTGGAATGATGTGCATAGAGAACATCTTAGCACTCAAGGATAAACTTTCGTAAGTAAAATGATTCTTGGGAGTATCCTAAAAAATGGGGGCCACCTTTAAAAAGTGACCCCCTTTTCAATTTTTAAACAAATTCTTCCCAAACTATGTTTGCGAAATCAATTCCCTTTTTTGTAAGTTTTATATTATCTAAATCAACTTCTAATAAACCTTGATCTGATAATTTACTTATTTCAAATCTAAAATACATAAGTGGATTTAGACTAAAATTTTTTTCAAACTCTGATATAGACACTCCATCTATTTTTCTTAGTCCTATCATCATATATTCTTTTAATTTTTCTTCTCTTTCTTGTTTTTCTTCTATATTTTTATTTTTAAAATTAAACATATACTCTGATAAAGATTTCTTATTTGAATATCTTACATTATCTATATAACTACTAGCTGCTACTCCAAATCCTAGATATTCTTTTTGATTCCAACAATTTAAATTATGTTTAGATTCATATCCTTTTTTTGCAAAATTAGATATTTCATAATGCTTATATCCATTTTTTTCTAAAGTATTTTTTATTCTCCAATACATTTTTCTTTCAATATCTTCAGGTGGAAGTTTTAATACTGTTTCTTCTTTTCTTTCCTTTGCATCATTTATATCTACTACTTTAAGCATCTTACTAAGCTTAGTATCTTCTTCAATAATTAAAGAATATGTAGATATATGTTCTGGATTTAATTCTATTATATTTTCTAAATCATTTTCTACATCTTTTAAAGTTTGATTTGGAAGTCCAAATATTAAGTCTACATTTATATTAGTAAATCCTACTTTTCTTGCTAAATTATATGTACTTAAAAACTCACTATAAGTATGAAGTCTTCCTATTGTTTTTAGTAAAGTGTCATTTGTTGTTTGTAGTCCTATACTTAATCTATTTATGTTGCACATTTGATATGTTTTTAGCTTTTCTTCAGTAACAGTTGCTGGATTTACTTCTATAGTTATTTCTGCATCTTTTGATACATTAAAACTCTTTTCTATTTTTTCTAATATACTTTTTATGTATTTACTTTCTATAAAAGAAGGTGTGCCCCCACCAAAGTAGATAGTAGATACTATATGATCTAAACTTAAATTATTTTTAGTATCTTCTATTTCATTTAGAAGTATATCTACATATTCATTTATTTTCTCTTGCTTATTATCATATGATGCGAAATCACAATAAAAGCATTTTCTTTTGCAAAATGGTATATGTACATAAATTCCAATTTCTTTCATTTTAATTTCCTTTTCTTAATTCATCTGCTATTTCTTGTATTTTTTTAAGTCTATGATTTACACCTGATTTTCCAATTGGTGTTTCTAGAATTTCCCCTAGCTCTTTTAGACTTATCTCTGGATTTTCTATTCTAGCTTCTGCAATTTCTATTAGATAATCTGGCAATGAATCATACTTTTTCATCTTTTTTATAAACTTTATATCTTCTATTTGTTTTGCAGATGCACTTGCTATTTTATTTAAATTTGCTGTTTCACAATTTACTAACCTATTTACATTATTTCTAGTTTCTCTTAATACTCTTATTTCTTCAAAAGAAAGTACTGATTTTACAGCTCCAATTAGCGCTAAAAATTTAGATATTTCTTCTCCTTCTTTTAAATAAATAGTATTATTTGATTTTAGAAGTTTTATGTTAATATTAAAACTTTTAATTATATTTTGTATAAACTTTGCTTTTTCTTCATCTTCAAATAGAATTTCTAAATGATATTTTTTATTTGGATCATTTACTGATCCGCTTCCTAAAAAAGCTCCTCTTACTAAAGCTTTTAGTTCTTCTTCATCTGTAATAGTCTCTTCTCTTTTGAATAACTTTAAATCTTTTTCTTTAATTTTTGCAACTAAAACCTTGCGCCTTGTATTTGGTTCATAATCAATTTTAAGATTAAATAAAAGCTTATATAACCTTTCAATATTAAACTCATTTTCAGTAATAAATTCCACATATTCCCCAGATTTTTTTGCATTTATTGAAAGCAAATATCCTAAAATTTCAGCTTCTACTAAATTCTTTTTATTATAAGTATTTATTTTACTTAATTCTTCTTTTACATCTGATGAAAAAGACATCTCTACCCCTTTCTAGAAACAATCACCCTATCATTTGAAGCAAAATCTTTCCTACAAAAAATATCTTTATAACCGTTCTTTTTTAAGTATCTCTATTACACTTTCTTTTTGGTTGTATCCTATCTCTAAGCATAAATATCCGTTATCAGATAAATAATCTTTTGAGTCTTTTGCAATTTTTCTATAAAAATCCAGTCCATCTATTCCACCATCTAATGCAATTATTGGTTCTTTTTTTACATGTTCTTCTAAAGTATCTATTACATTTCTTTCAATATAAGGTGGATTAGATACTATTAAATCAAATTTAATATTTTCTATTTTTTCAAATAAGTCTGATTCAAAAAAATTTACTTTAGTATTATTCATCTTGCAATTTTCTTTTGCAACTTCTAATGCGCTCCTACTTATATCACTTCCATAAAAATCTATTTTTCTTTTTGCTAGATTTTTTGCAAGAGAAATAATTATAGCACCACTTCCTGTACATAAGTCTAAAATTGAAGATATATTTTTATTTTTTTCATCTTTTAATATTTCTAATATTTCTAAAACTAGTACTTCAGTATCACTTCTTGGAATTAAAACATTTTCATTTACCTTAAATTCAATTCCCATAAATTCTTGTTTTCCTGTAATGTACTGTATTGGCTCGCATTTAAGCAGTCTATCTAAGTCTTCTCTTATTTTAATTTCTGATTTTTTATCTATTTTTTCTGATAGATGTACTTCTAAATATTCTCTTCTTTTTTTCAAGACATTCTCTAATATTATTCTTGCTTTAAGTCTTGCCTCTTCTATATTATTTTTTCTTAAGTTCTCTTCTATTTCAGTTATACACTCTAAAATAGTCATAAATTTCTCCTTGTTTATTATTTATTTTAGATACAAAGATTTTATCATTTTGCCTTATAAAAATCAATAAAACCTTGCTAAATAAATAAAAAGCAAGGTTTTATATTTTAAAAATAAAATGCCCCACATTAGCCGTTATCGTAGAGAATTTTTATGGACCTGTATATAAACAGGTGGGTGCCTTCCCAAATACTTATGGGTTTCTTATTATATTTATTATAAGCATACACGCCATATTCGGAGATTAAAAGCTCCCTTATCCAAACTTGTAGGTTCTAAAAACTCTGTCCCTCACGCACCATGCAGGGAAAATTAATTACTTATTTTGTTATACTTATATTAACATACAAATTTATCTAAAATCAAATTACAAAAAAGGATTTAAAAGGATTTTTCTATATTTTAATAAAGTTTTACTCACTTTTTCATATATTAATCTCACTTTATTTTATAGTTTTATCATTTGCAATTTATAGACATTTTGTGATATAAGTAAAGATGGATTTAAAAATTATCGTTACTTTTTTTAAAGTCTGGTACATATTTTTCTTCATCATCTTCTGGGCAAAAGTCTTGCATATATCCATTTTCAAAATTTAATTTTTCTATATAGTTTTCTACTTCTAAGTATTCATCATAATTAATTTTTCTATTTATATCTTTAATATCTTTTGCTTTAAAACAAGGAAAATATTGAGTCATTACACTTACATAGACTTCTTTTTCAACATTTTCACTTATCCATTTTAAAACTTTTTTAGTATTTTCTATATGGTTTGGTAATATTAAGTGTCTTATTATTAGACCTTTTTTTATTATTCCTTCTTTATCTAGTTTTGGACTTCCAACTTGTCTTTGCATTTCTAAAATTGCATCTTTGCATATTTCAAAATAATTATCAGTTCCAGATAATCTTTTTGAAAGCTCATTATCTGCATATTTAAAATCTGGAAGATATACATCTACTAGTCCATCTAGCATTTTTAAAGTTTCTATTTTTTCATATCCACTAGAATTATATATAATTGGAATTGTAAGTCCATTTTCTTTAGCTTTTTTTATAGCCTCTATAATCTTATATACATATGGAGTTGGAGTAACTAAGTTTATATTATTTGCTTTTCTTTCTTGAAGCTCTAAAAAAATATCAGATAATCTTTTTTCATCTATTTCTTCCCCAAAATCAAAACTACTTATTTCATAGTTTTGGCAAAATACACATTTTAGATTACAGTTACTAAAAAACACAGCTCCAGATCCACTTTTTCCACTTATACAAGGCTCTTCATTAAAGTGTAGCATAAAAGATGCAAGCTTAATTTTTTCCGTAGCTTTGCATCTTCCTATTTCACCAATAGTTCTATTTACTTTACATTCATATGGGCATAACTGGCATTTATCTAACATATTTATTAATCCTTTTAGTTTATTTTTGTAGCTTTTACTATAAAACGTTTTTTTCCATCATTACTACATGTAATTAAAGTAACATCAATTCTTCCATTAGTAAGTTGAGATGTACAACTTGTATCTTCTGGAACGACATAGTAAGTATCATATACTTTATATTTAAAGGTTCTACCATTTTTATCTGTTAAAGTAAAAGTATCTCCTACTTTTATTTTTTGTAAATTACTAAAAAACTTAGATGTATGATAATTGTGTCCTATTATACAACAATTCCCAACTTCATTTGGATTACTTCCCCAAAATTTTGTAATTGATAATTTTAGAAGTTCTGTAGATGTTGTAGATATAACAGGATATTTTATTTTAAGACTAGAGATGTCTAAATAAGCAATTTCAGAATATGACTCACCATTTGGAGCAGATTTTATTGAGGTATCAAATGGTAACTTTTTCTTTTTAGTAACTACTGTGCTTCCAGATGAAGTACTTTTAGAACTGCTAGTAGATTTTTTTGTAGTACTTGAGCTAGAATTTGCTTGATTAGAAGTAGTTCCTTTACTTTGGCTATCTTGATTATTAGATACACTTGTATCTGAATTTATAACATTTCCTGTATTTGAATTACTATTATTATTTGCATTACTATTTATCACAGAATTGTTATTATTATTATCATTATTTATATTGCTGTTTTTAGAATTTTCTAAAACATTGCTTTGACTATTTTCTGAATTTATATTTGTAGTTTCCTTTGATTTAGCATTTTCATCTGAAGATAAAATACTAAAATCTTTTGGTTTATCTAAAGATGATATTTCTTCTTTTACTAAAGTATTATCTTTTGTATTTTTAGAATTAAAACAATAATTTTTAAGTAAAAATACAAGTATCATTATTAGAAAAACTATAATAACAATTGAAATTGTTGTAAGAATTGCATTCTTATATTTTTGCATTGTTCCTCCAAAAATAAATATAAATTAATTGTTTTTCTTATTATATCTTAAAAGAATTAATATTCCAAGTGGTTTTCGTTTATTAGGCTTTAGATTTTTTAGCTTTTATTTATTTAATTCCTTATTTAATTTTTCAATTGCTTTAGTTTCTATTCTAGATACATAAGATCTAGATATTCCGGAGCACTTTTGCAATTTCACTTTGTGTTTGTGGAGTTTGGTTTTCTAATCCAAATCTCATTTTTATAATGTATTTTTCTCTTTCAGATAATACAAAATTCATTTTTTCCATAAGTTTTTTTATTTTTAATTTTAAATCGATTTCTTCTTCTATATTTTTTTCATTATTTTCTAAAACTTCTTGAAGAGTAACAATATTGTCATCTTTATCTTTTCCAATTGGTTCATTTAAAAATACTTCTTGATTTAATTTCTTGTTACTTCTTATATACATTAAAAGTTCATTATCAATACATTTTGCGACATAAGTTGAAAGCTTCACTCCTTTTGATGAATTAAAACTATTTATTCCTTTTATAAGTCCTATTGTTCCTATTGAAATTAAGTCATCTAGATTATTATTAGAAGAATATTTTTTAGAAATATGTGCTACTAGTCTTAAATTTTTCTCAATTAATATATTTTTAGCATTTTCATCTCCACTTTCAAATAATTTAACATATTTTTGTTCTTCTTCTGGTGAAAGAGGTTCTGGAAATAATGCATTATTTGAAATATATCCAAAAAAGAATACTGTTGAACTTAAAAAAGTTAAAAATCCTGTTATAGAAATTATAGACATATTCTCCCTCCAAATCTTTATAACAAAATATATTCATTTTTAAAAATCTTGTGCACGTCACATTTAAAATGTAATTATTACTAAAAAAGTTATTTTTTTAATTTTCTTTTATTTTTTAAGTATACGTGTTAAAATAATTAAAGTGAAATTAAAAATAAATAATTATAAGAAGGGATGAAAATTAATTATGAAAGATACTACAATTTCAAAAGATATACTTTATATTGGATGTGATGACAAAGATATAGACTTGTTTGAAAATCAATATATTGTTCCAAATGGTATTTCTTATAATTCATATATTATATTAGATGAAAAAATTGCTGTTATGGATACAATAGATAAAAGAAAAACTGATGAATGGTTATCTAATTTAGAAAAAGCATTAAATGGAAAATCTCCTGATTATTTAGTGATTTCTCACTTAGAACCAGATCATGCTTTTAATATTGGAACACTTGCAGATAAATATCCAAATATGAAATTAGTTGGAAATGATAAAACATTTGCCTTTCTTCCACAATTTTTTAACATACAAAATATAGATGATAGAAAAATAGTTGTAAAAGAAGGAGATACTTTATCTCTTGGAAATCATACATTAAAATTCTTTATGGCTCCAATGGTACACTGGCCAGAAGTTATGGTTGAATATGAAGAAACAGAAAAAATATTATTTTCAGCAGATGGGTTTGGTAAATTTGGTGCTTTAGATACAGATGAAGATTGGGATTGCGAAGCTAGAAGATATTACTTTAATATTGTTCGGAAAATATGGTTTACAAGTTCAAGCTTTACTAAAAAAAGCAAGTACTTTAGATATAAAGATGATATGTCCTCTTCATGGTCCTATCTTAAAAAATAATTTATCTCATTATATAGAAAAATATGATATTTGGAGCTCATATAAATCAGAAACAGATGGTGTATTTATTGCTTGCAGTTCAATACATGGAAATACTTATGAAGCTTCAAAAGAATTAAAGAAATTTTTAGAAGAAAATGGTGCAAAAAAAGTAGTACTTACTGATTTATCTAGATGTGATATAGCAGAAGCTGTAGAAGATGCTTTTAGATATGATAAAATTATTTTTGCAGCATCTAGCTATAACTTTGGTGTATTTACTCCAATGGAGCAATTATTAAATCACCTAAAAGAAAGAAATTACCAAAATAAGAAAGTTGGAATTGTAGAAAATGGTACTTGGGCACCAACTGCTGGAAAATGTATGAAAGATATTCTTACTCAAATGAAAGATATTTCTTTTGTAGAACCACAAGTTACAATTAGAAGTAGATTAAATGATGAAAGCAGATCTAATTTAAAAGAATTAGCAAAAAGTATTTTAGAATAAGCTATAAATTATAATAAAATAAAAAGGAAAGTACATTAAAGCTCATTTAATGTACTTTTTATTATCTAATTTTTCTTATCTAATACTTATATTTTTCTTTTTCTATTCTTTTTTATAGATATAAGTTTTTATTTCTGGATATAAACTATTTAAATAAATAATATTTCCATTTCTGTCTTGTATTCTTAAGTTTGGAAAAGCTTTTAATACTTTTTCGTCACTAAAAAATGTATCTATAATCTTTTTTAAAGTTTTATTACTATATATTTTTTCATATTGTACTTTATTATCTTCTAAATTTTCTATATCTATATTTTTATTTACAATTGTTCTTATAGAAAATGATTCAACTGCGACTCCTGTTAATAAAATATCTATTATTACAAGAGTAGTTATAATGTATATTATCTTTTTAAATAACTTTTTTCCAACTTTTTTCTTTATGAAAAATAATAATTTATCTAATTTTGGATTTACAAAGCATATTATAATTACTGAAAGAACAGCCCAAAATAAAGAATAGTATAAACAAATTCTTCCGTTTATATTCAATGGTCTGCTATAATAATCCCACCATCTAATTCCAAATATTATTTCTCCTACTAGGCTTATAATATACTCGGTAATAGAGCCTAAAACAAGTCCTAATAAAAACACTTTTGATTTTCTTTTTCTATACTTATATAGCATCATAATAAGAACTGTTGCGCCAAATCCATATACTCCGCAAAAAGGTCCATATAAGAAACTTTTTCTGCTTTCTAATACTCCTGTTGTTATGAAGCAAAATAAAGTCTCAATAAAAAATCCTATAATACTATAAATTAGAAAATATGAAAAAATCCTATCTAAGGTAAATCCTCTAACTTTTTTACTCATATCTTCCCTTCTTGATATGCTATTAATATTTATAAAATTAAATTATCATATTCTTCTTTTAAGCTATCTTTTGTAAATACTACTTTATTTTCTTTTACTGACCAATCATTTTTATTTGCCTTTAAAAACTCTATAACATTTTCTGCTTTATTTAATATTCCTGTAACTAAATCAATTGCTTCTGTTATTGTTTCTTTTTCATCTATTTGATCTTCATTTGCTCTTGTAAGTTCTAAATAAATCTTCTTATATTTATCTGAAACTTTTTCATTTTCTATATATTTTTCAATGTTTTCTTTTTCAAGATAAGATAAAAATCTTTCTTCTTCATTCTTTAAGTCTTCTTTTAAATCTTCTATATATGCTTTTGATTCTCTAAATTCTGGTCCATCTTTTTCAAAATTACTTGGTTTTATTAAAGTATTTATTCTATCATTGTTCATAAGTGCAATCATTCTATCTAGAGATTCTGTATAATCTTTCATATATGCTTTTGCTGCTTTTTCTACCTTTGCATAATCTCCTTTGGTTACTGTTCTATTAAATCTATTTTCAAGCTCATCCATGTTAATTTCTTCTGCATTTACTATTTGTCCAATTTCAGTCATCTCTGTTTTTAATTTTTCTTCTTGCTCTTTATTATTTTGTTTTGAAAAATCATATATTGCAAAACATCCTATTGCTAAAACTATTAGTATGATAAATACTATAAAAAAAACTTTTTTCTTCATACCCTTCCCCCATTTTACTTTATTTTTTTGTGCTAAATTTAAATTTAAAATCATTTTATCATAATTCTTTTATATTGTATAGCAAATTCATTTTTCCTCTTCTTCTCTTTTTCTAAGACTAGACGTAAAATTATAAATTTGTCTACAAAGTGACGTCTCTCTCTTTCCTCCTGGAACACTTATTTTTTCTAAATCCTGATAAATATTATATAAGCTTATTCCATGTTCTTTTAAGACATCTTCATCTATTTCTTTAAAAGCAGGACAAGGCAAAACAGTACCATCATATTTTATATCTAATTTTTCAGTTCCTGCTGTGCAAGCATGTCTAACATCTCCTAAAAGAGGAATTCCAACTCTTATTTTTCCTTTAAAATGCTTTTTACCTTCACTATATATTTTTGAAAACTCTTGCATTTCTTCATCAGATAACATAAGAGCATCTTTATTTTCTCTTCCTCTTCCTTGAGGAACAAAATTTAAAAGACTAATATTTTGAATTCCGGCAATATCTAAACATTCTAGTAAATCTATAAATTCTCTATAATTTGTTTTCATTGGAATAAAGTGTACATCTACATCAAGTCCGCTCATTTTTGCATTTAACATGGATTTAATTACACAAGTAATTAAATGTCTTGTCCCCATAAGTCCATCATAAGTTTCTTCTTCTGCAGCTTGCATATCAAATACTATCTTTTTAAGTCCAATTTTTCTTAATAATAAAAATTCATCTCTTGAAATTTCAGAATACTCTGAACCTTGAATTAAGCTATCATAAAATCTCTTAATATTTCCTTTTTGTCTTTCATTCCAAGGTTCATATTTATTAACTTCTGATATTTTATCTTCACATTCTTTTTTGGCTCTTTCTACTACTTCTTCTGATAATTTTTTTGCTCTTTTTATTCCACTTGTAAATATAACTGTACTTATTCCTTTTTTTGTACAAAATTCTGCCATTTCAAATAAATCTGGATGTAAAAAAGGCTCTCCACCAGATATAGAAACTTCTTTTATTCCCCCATTTTCTAAAAAGTGATTTATAGTCTTTTCAAATACTTCTTTAGGAACAATATTTTCTTTATTAATAGACGAATTAGAAGAACAAAATTTGCAATTATTAGGACATTTTTGAATTACTTCAAAGCATAAATCTCTTAACATAATAATTATCTCTTTCTAAAATTTACGTCATATTATACTACAGTTTATTAACTTTCACAAGAGAGTGATTTTTATTGTATTCTTATGTAAACCGTGATATAATATAAAAGTCTCTGTACACAGCTATTATTATTTCTAAATTAGCAAGACATCTTAGAAGTAGCAATAGCATAATTACATTTAGAAAGGGGTGTTTCCATGAGCTACAGTGACACTTTGCAGCAAATCATTTCCAATCGGTTAGATGATGCTGCACCATTTGCTCTCTGCCCTCTTGATGGGCGGTATGTTGCAATTGCCAAGAAACTTTCTCCATACTTCTCTGATTTTGCATTAAACGAAAACAGAGTAAAAGTGGAAGTTTTATGGTTTATTGCAATGACGGAACTTGTAAACGGAGGTGAAGTTTTAGATTCCTTTGATCCTAAGGATCGGTCTAAAGTCTTGGAGATTGCTGAGAATTTTTCTCTTGAGGACTATTTCGAAATCAAGAAAATCGAAAGCAAGACAAACCATGACGTAAAGGCCGTCGAGATCTTTGTCAGAAACAAGCTAACCTCAGCGGGCCTTGGAAAATTTGGAAGCTTCGTACACTTTGGTTGTACATCTGAAGATATCACAAATGTTTCCTATGCCCTGATGATCAAGAATGCACTTAAACGTGTGCTTCTTCCGAAAATGAGTAAACTCATAAACACTCTTGCAGACTTTGCAATTGATTATGAGGACATCCCGATGATGGCACACACGCACGGTCAGAAAGCAACTCCTACCACGGTAGGCAAAGAATTTGCTGTACATGTTTCTCGCTTCAAGAAAATCCTTGATAGCTTGGAAAAAGTCGAAATCACAGCCAAATTTAACGGTGCGACCGGCAACTACTCAGCAGATTCTGTAGCATACCCAGGCGAAAATTGGCCAGTCATTGCAGAGCATTTTATCACTGATTATGTTGGACTTAGCTTCAATCAAGTCACAACCCAAATTGAGCCTCACGGGTACATTTGTGAAATCTGCGATTTGATTCGTGCATTTAACAATGTCCTGATAGACTTCGACTTAGACATTTGGCTTTATGTTTCTATGAACTATTTAAAGCAGATTCCAGTCAAGGGTGAAGTTGGTTCAAGTACAATGCCGCATAAGATAAATCCTATCAAGTTTGAGAATTCAGAATCTAATGTCTGGTTTTCAAATGCTCTCTTGATTGCACTGTCTGATAAGTTGCCTCGTTCACGTATGCAAAGAGATCTCTCAGACTCTTCTACGCAAAGGAACATTGGACTTGCTTTCGGATACGCTCTTCAAGCAATTAGCCAGACAAACTCCGGGCTTTCCAAAATCACAATTAACGAAGATGTGATCAAAAAAGACTTGGAGTCTAGCTGGGAAGTGCTTGCTGAACCGATTCAGACCGTCATGAGAAAGTATGGGTTGGAAAATGCCTACGACAGGCTTAAAGAACTCACCAGAGGAAAGAACATTTCCAAAGAAGACATTCAAAGTTTTATCTTGAGTTTGGACTTTCTGTCTTCAGAGGACAAAGCTACTCTTTTGGAGCTCACGCCTTCTACTTACACTGGGCTTGCATCCGAGATTGTAGATAGCATGTTCTAAAGCATTTTCAAATGTAGCAAAAGAAACAGCAAAATTTAAGAGGGGCTGCATATACTTAATATGCAGCCCCTCCCCTTTTTTTTATTGTTTATTTTTTAAGCTACTCTACTTTTTCTAAGTTCTTTTGCATGATTTAATGATATCTCTGTAATTTCTCCTGTAGATATTCTTGCAATTTCATTTATTACTTCATCTTCATTTAATTCTTTTATAGAAGTAATAGTTTTTCCATTTTTCACATTTTTAGAAATATAATAATTCTGATCTCCTTTTGCAACTATTGTTGCTAAATGAGTTACACATATTACTTGATGCTTTTTAGATATTTCTTTTATCTT
This sequence comes from uncultured Clostridia bacterium, assembly GCA_947628215.1. GTDB lineage: Bacteria > Bacillota > Clostridia > TANB77 > CAG-508 > UMGS1994. The sequence goes on from CANQYZ010000007.1 coordinate 61,598, forward strand.
ACATCCTACTTTCTTTGCAACTATTCCACTAATTCCTGTATCTATTTCATCAAAAATAAGAATTGGAACTTTATCTACATCAGATAATACCTTTTTTATTCCAAGCATTATTCTTGACATTTCACCACCAGAAGCTATTTTAGATAAAGCTTTTGCTTCTTCTCCAATATTAGTAGATATTAAAAATTCTACTCTGTTTATACCATTTTTATTAAACTTATCTTCTTCTAAAATTTGTACTTCAAACTTAGCATTTTTCATTTCCATATCTTTTAATTCTAAGTTAATACTATCAGATAATTCCAAAGAAGCACTATGTCTTAAATCACTTAAAATCATAGCTAAAGATTTTAGTTTTTCTTCTACTTTATTTTTTTCTTTTTTTAGATTATTTATATATTCATCTAGATTTTCTATATCAAATAGCTCTTTTTCAATTTTTTCTTTATATTCTAAAATCTCATCTATATTATTTCCATATTTTCTTTTTAAGTCCTGAATTAAATCAAGTCTTTGTTCTAAATTTTGCTTTTCTTCATCATCATAATCTATATCATCTTTATATGAATCTAAATCTCTTTCTGCTTCCTCTATCTCATAATAGATACTGCGAACTCTTGAAGATAAGTCATTATATTTATTGTCAATATTACTTATTTTATCTATTGCTATTAAAACTGAGCTCATTTCATCTAAAATATTATTACTTAAAGCATAATAAGATTCATTTAAACAAGAAGCTATCCTTTCTGAATTATTATAAATTTTTAATTTAGATTCTATTTTTTCTTCTTCATCTTGTTTTAAATTAGCTTCTGTTATTTCATTTAATTGATATTTTAAAAGATCAATTTTTCTTTGCTTTTCTAAATCATCTCCATAGTTTTGCTTAAGCTCTAATTTTATTTTCTGATACTTATCATATTCTTTTTTGTAATCATCTTTATATACTTTTAATTTATTTCCTATATAATTATCTAAAAATTCTATATGAGTTGATTCATCTAAAATATATTGATTATCATGTTGTCCATGAATATCTATTATATTTTTCATAAAATCTTTAAGTTCATTAACAGTAACTAATCTTCCATTTATCTTACATAAATTTTTACCAGCTATATTTATTTCTCTTGAAACAATAATGTTTTCCTCTTCGCCGTCTTCTTTTTTTAAATATATAGAAGCTTCTACATAAGAGTTTTTTTCTCCTGTTCTTATCATTTCTTTAGAAAATCTTCCACCTGCTAAAATTTGCATAGAATCTATAATTAAAGTTTTACCAGCTCCTGTCTCACCTGTAAGCACATTAAATCCTTCTTTTAAATTAACAGTCAAATCATCTATTATACCTATATTTTTTATATGTAAAGTATCTATCATAAGAAATTCCTCCATACATTTGTTTGTATAGATATAATATTATTATTGTTTGATTTTGTCAATACATTTGTTCGCTTTTTTATAAATTTCTTTTTCTAAATTCTTCAAGTAATATCTTTGTTGCCTTTTCTCTATGATTATGACTTTTTTCATAATCCTCTTCTCTCATCTCACTCATTGGCTTATCAGACCCTTCAGGAATAAAAATTGGTCCATATGTAAGTCCGCCAAGAACTTTATATTCTTTTGCTATAAATCCTTTACATTCTCCTCTTGCTACTATCTTTTCTCCATCTTCTAAAATAGCTGTTAATACACATACAAAAGTTGCAGATCTATCTGACATCTTATAAATGTCTTTTAATTTATTTAAAACTTTATCTAGACTTTGTATTTGAGTAGCATTTTCCCCAGCATATCTTGCTGTATATACTCCGTGGCTCTCCATTTAAAGCATCAATGCAAAGACCTGCATCATCTGTAATAATAATTCTTCCTGAAATATTTTTTCTATAACAATAATTTTTAATTGCATTTGCTTTTATTTCTGAATTTTCTTCAAAAGTCTTTCCGATTTTCAATTATCTCTTCATTAAATCCAATATCAGATAACGTTTCTAAATCTATATCTACTTCTAGTTTTTTAAAAATCTTTCTTAAATTTTCTACTTTTGCTTTATTTGATGTTCCATATATTATTTTCATTTATATATCTCCTACATATTAAAATTAAAAAACAAATAGTAATCTATACTATTTGCTTTTTATTATATTATAAAAATAAACTTTTTTCTTCATTATTCTCTAAAACTTTTAATCTTAGTTTTTCTTTTTTATAAACTGTATTATTTTCATTTTCTTTATAAATTAGAAATCTAAGTACAGTATCTATTTCATCTATAATTTCGTCATCTTCAATAATCTTTATTATTCTTTCTTTTGGAACTACTTTTATATAAATATCATTTGAATTATCAGCCTCTGCAAATCCTTTATATCCTTCACTTAAAAAGCTAAGAATATCTTTTTTATCTATAATTCTATTTGAGTCTAATAATTTATAACACATAGAAAGCTTTGCCATCATTTCTTCACTGTTTTCGATTTTCTCTCTATTTTTTTCAAGATACTTTATAAAATCGTTAAAATTAAGAAGAACTGGATATTTAATTAAAGCATAAATTTCAAATAATATATAAGTAATTATGTTTTTCTCGTCTTCTTCTTTTTCAAAAATTTTAGCATAGTTCTCTATCTCTAAATCTAGAATATGCATTAAATAATCTTCATAATTTATAAGTTTTCTAATCATATCTCCATTTTTAGAAGTAGTAACGATATATTTTCCATCATTTTCTTTATAATATTCTATTTCTTCCCTTAATTTTCCTATTTCTTCTTCCAATACTATCTCCTCATTTCATATTAAAACTATTGATATTATAGCACATAACTGGCTAAAAGTCCATATTTTCTAAGATTATGTACGAATTTTTCAAAAATATTTTCGTTTTTTATTAGCTTTTATTGTTTTTAAATATATCATCAGGATTGTATTTTTTTCTTTTCTCTTCCTCTTCTAGCTGTTCATTTTCTCTTAATACTATATCTAATTTCTTTTTCTCTTCTTCATTTAACAAATATTCTCTATTTAAATACATAAGCATTGAACATGTATCTAATCTTAATTTCTGCTCTTCTAATGGTTTTGTATCATCATATTTAAATATGTAACTATTATCTTTATTATTTCTTATAAAATCCCATACTTTTTGAGGAATTTTTTGTTTATTTTCATCTTGTAATCTTTCTAATACAGCTTCAACTTCAACTAAAACTTTTCCAAGCTCGTTCATAAAAACCTCTTTTTTCTTATTTTTCTATCTATTTGTATTTCTATTACTGTTTCCAAGTTGTGGTGCATCAAAATAATGTCTTTGCCTATTTACACTACTTTGTGTTACTCTACCTGAAGTACTTCCTAAAGGCACCCCAGTACTAGATGTAACGCCTCTTCTACCTCTACTTAAATTAGAAATGCTAGATGGTAAAACACTACTTGTTCCATTTGTACTTTGTCTATTTATTAATCTAAAATATTCCTCAAAGTCTACTAATTTTCCATCTCTTGTTTTTACCTTAATATTAGTAAATCTATATAAATCATTTCTTTCTGGATCAAAAAATACCATTTTTAATTTTCCATCTGCTGTTAGCATACATCCAGTACTTTCAATTTTTCTGCTATCATATACTGGATTATTTCTTATAACTCCTGATAAATATCCTTTTAAATCTCCCAAAGAATAATTATCATACCATGCACCTTCTGCTGGATGAGTATGGCCTACAAATACTGCAGCACCTGGTTTTAGTTTATTATTTTTTACCTTATCTGCAAATCCAGATATTACTTGAATCATTTTATCATCAAATACAGCTTCTCTTGAATGAGTATTTTCATTATGAGAATAAAAAGTATCAATATTACAAGTATTTCCTCGTACTTTTTCACTTGGACTAAATAATAAAAAACATTGTTCATTTCTAGTTTTAGATGTGTGATTAGCTATTGCAACTAAGCAATCTGCAACTCTATCATTTATAATAACTTGATTATTTGGTAAAGTCTTTAAAAATCTATCTGGTATTGGTGTCAATTCACCATAAAAACATCTATTATTTATGATAAATTCTTTAATTTGTGGTTTCTTATCTAAAAAAGCTTTAAGTATTGGCTCGTGTGCTAAAAAGCTTTCTAAATTTCTTCTTATGTCATCATTTGGATTCATCCTTAAATTACCCCTCTTTAAAAATAATAAAATAATTATATCAGCTCTCTTGTTTTATGTCAACTAAATATGGCTCTTCTATTTTACTATACTTATTTTTACAAAAAACTTGACTATAACTGTTTTTTTATGGTATAAATAGATAGTAATATTTTTGGCCCCTTGGTCAAGCGGTTAAGACGCCACCCTCTCAAGGTGGAATCATGGGTTCGATTCCCGTAGGGGTCACCAA
>CANQYZ010000008.1 GCA_947628215.1 uncultured Clostridia bacterium
TATTGCTTTAAAAATTGCTATTTGTCTTACAACTTGCATTTACTTTACAAAATTGCATTTAACTTTTCACTTGACCGTTATTTTAGTTTAATAAATTATTTAAAATCTCATCTACTTTTTCATCACTTAATGAAAAATCAGTGTTTACAAATCCTATCTCTGGTCTTATTCCATCTTTATTATGAAAATCAGATCCAGCTGTTACAAATAATTTATTTTTCTTAGCAAATTCATTCCAAATTTCAATATCATCTATCATATTATTATCTTTATCTACATATAAATAATTTGCCTCTATTCCATCTGGTTTCATATCATCTACGATTTCCTGTATATCTTCTTTAGTTAATCCATCTTCATGTACATATGCCATTGGATGTGCAAGTACTACTTTACCTCCTGCTTTTCTTATAATTTCAGCAGCTTCTTTTGGTGTTACAGCATCTTTTCTTACATATGCTGGACAATTTTCGTTCATTATAGCTTCTATGAATTGCCCTTTATTTGGAATAAAGCCAAATGTGTTTATAAGTAATTCTTTATTTTCTTCATTCTTTATAATATCTAAAGCAATATGAGCTTTAGTTACAGAGTCAATTTTATCTAGCTCCTCTGTATTTATTTTATATCCAAGTTCTTCTAATTTCTTTGAAACCTTATGAAGATAAATATGTCTTGCATTTCTTATTTCATATAATCTTTTTTTAAATTCTTCATCATTTAAATCATAATTATATCCAAGTACATGTATTCCAATTTTTTCTGTTTTTGTTGAGATTTCTACTGCATTTATAAGCTTTACATTTTTCTCTTTTGCTAAATTAAATAGTTCATTAGAATAAGCTTCTGTAGTGTCATGATCTGATATTGCAATTGCATAAACTCCGTTTTTTGATGCTTCATTTATTATCTCCTCAGGTGAAAATGCTCCATCTGACTTATTTGTATGTATATGTAAATCAATTCTTTTTGACATATTTTCTCCTCTCTTTTTTCTTATTCTCCAATAGATACACCGTTTTCTTCTTTTTTTGTTTCTTGCTCTGGTATTTCAAGTTTACTCCATTCCTCTACTTTCTTCTTAAAAATATCCTCAAGTTCTGGAGTATCAAATCTTCTTGCATTTGCTTCTGTAGCAGATTTCATAAGAGCTTCAAATAATTCTTCAGGAGTATTTTCAGTGGCTACTCTTTTTCTGCTTATATCTAATGCTCTTTGAAGATCTGGTTCAAATCCAAAAGATGTAAATGCAGATAGGAAATCATATATAAAGTTATACGCTTCATCATCTGACTGCCATGTCTTTCTATAAGATCTTGGCTGAATTGGTAAAAATGGGTTTGTATCTAGTTTTTTAGCTTCCAAAATCTCATCTGGTGCTCTTTCTATCAATGATTTTAGTCTTGAATATTCTATAATGTGACAATCTATAGGTAAAAATATTGGTGGTATTTTTTTATCTCTTAACATTTGAGTAATTTCGCTAATGTCTCTAATTGTTGCAAGTGGATCTACATCTGATGTACACATACTATTTTCATCTAAAATTCTAGAAAGCTCGGCTTGTGCTCTTTCAATAGCTAAGCTATCACATACCATCCACATATCCATATCTGGAAGTCTATTTATTATCTTTCTAGGCTTTAAATTGTTTGGTATATTTGGGCAAGGCTTACAAACCTTTTTTAAATCAGGCATATCATCATAATTTCTTCTTAAACATGATTGACATTGCCAAATACGTGGAGCTATTACTTGACCATCTTTTACTAATTGTCTATTATATCTTATTTGTTCCTGTATGACAGGAATTGTTCCTTCTAATCTAGTATCTAAAGCATAAAATGGATATCCGGTTCCAAAAGTACCTCTATATCCTCTTACTCTTGATGCAAAAGAATTAAAAGTTTCTATATTCCATACAAAATATTTTCTTTTTAAATCTGAATTATCTCTTTCAAATTCACTAGAAATTCTTGCTACTTTTTCAGTTATACTTTTTATTGTCTCTTGTTCTTCTTCCATAAACATCCTCCATATAATTTTTTTGTTTCTTCTTTTTACATAATACCATAAAAACATATATATATCAATAATTTAAGCTTTTAAATAAGCTTTAAAAAAAGCAACTCTACTTAAAATTTAAGTAAAATTGCTTATAAAAAAATTACTTATTAATTATTTTCTTTTTTAAAATAATTATTGTAACTCCTATTGCTATTAATATAAAAAAAGTACTATAAATATAAGTCTTAGTTTCATCTGGTCCTGTATATGGTACATCTTTTATATCTACTTCTTTTTCTTTGTTTTTTCTACTACTTTTAGTGTTACTATTATTATTCTTTTTACTTATTTTAGTATTCTCTTTATTTGATTTATCTTTAGTATCTCTACTTGTTTTTTGATTTTTTTCTTTTGAATTATTATCTGTATTATCACTTATTTTCTCATCTTTAGGATCATCTATTTTAACTTCATAAATTATATCATGAAATTCTTCTAGTTTATAATCATCAACAATTTCAACATTTGTAAGTCTAATTTCAAAAGAATCTATGGGCTCTTTTCCTATTTTGAAATTTAATTTTGCTATTTCATTTTCATTTTCTTTTATTTCTCCATAAGCCCAAAGTTGATTATCCTTTATATATACAAACCAATCATCATTTTTAGTAAAAGGATTTTCTTCTATAAGATTAACATTTTTTGTATCAAAAGATATGTCGGCTAAAATTTCTATATTTTTACCTATTAATGAATCATCTTCAATTGTAAGGCTTAAAGAAAATTCATCTTCTTCTCCATTTAAACTTCCGATTCTCTTTTTTTAGCATAAGTTTTCCTTCAAAAAATCCATATAAACAAGAGCTACTAAAAATAAGGAAACATATAATAAAAAGAAAACTAACATTTAATACTTTTTTCATATTTATCCCTCTTTTGCTAATACTTAAAGTCAAACTTTAAGTATGTACTTAAAAAGCTAAAAAAAGATAAATATAAGTAATTTCTTCTTAATTTATAATATGTATTTTTCCTTTAAAGGTTAAAAATTAAAAAAGTAGAAAACTTAAAATTTTCTACTTTTCTTTTAAATATTTATTTATATATTTTTTTATTGACCATTTCTTAGTCTCTTTGTTGTTAATATATTCATAAGCATTATAAATATAATTACAACAGCAACTAAAACGATTGCAAATTGAATCCAAACTTCTGGTCCTGTGTTTGGTAAATCTTCTTCTGAAGTATTATTTGAATTAAATATTTCATTAGTTGGTTCTTCTGCTTCGTTTGTTGAAACTATCTCATTTGCTGGTGCTATTTCATTTGCAGGAGTTTCATTAGTATCAGCTACTATTTCTCCGCCAGAGCTTCCAATTTTAGAAAAATCTGAGTTCATATTTATAACTAAAGTATTTGTAACACTATATTCTGTATCTGTATTTTTTTCTTCTGTTTGGCTATATGTAAATATATCATCATTTACAGAAATTTTAGTAGCTTTTGCTGATTCTAATTTATTTGAAGCATCTGATATTTGTCCTGTTGTAGTTCCAGCACTTACAGCTTTTAGATAATATTCTAAAGCTTTATTAGAATCTACTGATTGAGCATCTGTTACTGCTAAGAAGCACATAGATAACATAGCAGATGGTTTAGCAAGTTCTAATGTATAATTTTCATCTGATATATCACTTGTATAATTTTGTGTAATAGAAAATGTAGTAGATGCATCTGATATACTGTAATTTGCAACCATATTTACACCATTATTTGTAACAGTAATAGTTGAATCATCTACGCTAACAGTTAATCCACTTTGTCCTCCAATTGTTGTCTCTCCTCCATCTACTGTAGCAGATGCTGTTTTATTTCCAGTTACATAAGCAGATATATTTGTTTGAAGACTATCTTTTGTCATAGCAACTGCAAAACAATTTACTGATAGTGCACATAAGATACTTACTATTAGTAGCAAACTAATACTTAATTTCATACTTTTTCTCATATTCTACCTCCATTTATTAAAATAAATTATATTTCTAAACAATCTCCATCTTCAGGAAATTCTATATTTTTTATATGACTATGTATATAATCACTTCTATGTATTGCTATAAATCTTGTATCTTTATTTTTTTCTTTTAATTCTAATACTTCGTCTAGACCTATATGCATTCCAGTTGGAATTGTATTTGTGCAATCTATACAAATTACATCTGCTAAATTACACATTTTCTCTAAATTCTCGCAAAGTACAGTATCTGTTGCATATGCTATTTTTTTATTATCTTTTTCTAATATAAATCCTAGTATTGGTTTACATCTTCCATGTTCTAATTCATATGCTGTTATCTTAAAATCTTCTCCTATGTATTCTTCTTTGTCCTTAAGTTCTATTAGTTTTACATTAAAATCTCTTTCAAAATTATTATATTTTTCTTTATTTCCATCTCCAAAAGCTAAATCAAATAGTTCTTTTACTCTCTTCTTTAATCCTACTCCGCCTATGATTGGTAATGTTTTATTTAAATATTCGTTTCTTATATTTCTTCCTATTAAATAGTTTGGAAGATCAAAAAAATGATCTGCATGGAAATGTGATATTACTAAGCAATCAATTTCCTTTGTATAAAAATTTTGACTTTCCATTCTTTTAACAGTACCAGATCCTACATCAAATAAAATATTATCTATCGCTAAACTTTGATTTCCTCTTGAAATAGATCCCATAGTTCCTGTACCTATAAACCTAATTTTCATAACTTAAATTAAAGCTCCTATTTTCTTTTTTTCCTTTGAACAGAATATGCTAAATTTCTCATAGTTTGTCCTGGTAAAAATTTAGCAAGAACTGATAGTATTTTCATTTTCATTCCTGGAATAATTACTAATTTTTCCTCAAACATCTTATTTACTCCATATTCAGCAACAAACTCACTATCATATGGCTTAAATCTAAACTCAACTCCTGCTACATTATTAAAGTTCGTAGCAGTAGGACCAGGACATAATGCACAAACAACAACTTCTGAATCTTCTTTTTTAAGTTCAGTATTTATTGCTCTTGTCAAAGATAAAACATAATTCTTTGACGCATAATATTCAGCCATAAGTGGGCCATCCATAAATCCTGCTATTGAAGATACATTCATTATATATCCTAAATTTCTTTTTTTCATGTCTTTTAAAAACAATTTTGTAAGAATTGTAAGAGCTGTTATATTTACATCAATAAGTTCTAAGTCTTTTTCTAAATCTGTGTTTTGGAACATTCCAAAAACACCAAGCCCTGCACAATTTACTAAAATCTCTATTGCATCATCTTTATATTTTTCATGTAATATCCATGGATTTGCCCTTACACTTAAATCCATTTTTTCTATTTCAACTTTAGTTCTAACTTGTCTTTGTATATCTCTTAATGATCTATCATCTCTTGCAACTAATACTAAATCATATCCTAAATCACTTAAATATAAAGCAATCTCTCTTCCAATTCCAGAAGAAGCTCCTGTAACTATTGCTTTCATTATTTTTCCCTCACTAACTCTAATATTTTTTCTTTATGTTTCATAACTTCCTCGTATCCTATTTGGATACACTTATCCATCTCTTGTATCTCTAATAATTTTGCATTTGCGACATCAATTTCAAAAAAGTAATCTGCAATTTCTTGAGCCTTTTTTACATCCTTTAAAGAAAAAATATCACAAGCTCTAAGTATTGTAGCTAAAAGATTTCCTTCTGACTTATATTCATCTAACTTAAAGCTAATTCCTAGAGTTTTGTCTGCTCCCATATCCTTTAAAACTTGTATTGGCAAATTATCTTTTGTACCACCATCCATAAAGCTGTATTTATCATAATCACATGGTGTAAATATTCCGAGGAAATGCCATACTAGCACGTATTGCTGTTCCTATTGGAATATCGTTTATATATCCAAAATCTTTCTGTTTATTTTTTATATTCACAGAAGATAATATATATTCCTTAGTCGTAATTGCATCAACTGTTATAACTGCAAATGGAATTTTAATATCATTTATATTATAAATTCCATTTAAATTTGAAAATTTATTTACTAAATCTTCTACTTTTTCTCCTTTAATTATTCCTGCTAAGTCTACATTTTTAGTCATAAAATACTTTCCTGCTGCAGAAATAATTGGCTTTTTGCTAATAGTTGTTATACTTTTATAATATTCTTTTGTATATTCTATCATTTCCTCTGGTTTTAATCCTATTGCATATAATGCTGCCATTATACTTCCAGAACTTGTTCCAGATAAATAATCTATCTTTATTCCTAATTCATCTAGTGCTTTAAGAGCTCCTATATGTGCAACTCCTTTTAGCCCACCGCCTCCTAGTGCTACTCCTAAACTCATCTATTTACTCCTCTTTATTTTACGCTCTCTTTTTTGTGTACACAAGTTGTGTTGGATATACTAAATCTATGTTTTCTCTTTCTAGTACTTCTAATATATCACAGTAAATTCTATCTTTTAATGCTAAAAATGAATTGTAATCTGTAACTTTTACATAAGCTAATATTGATATGCAATTACAATCAGATCTAATTTCTGACAAATGAACTTGTACAGTATCTTCTTTTACATCTTCATTTGATTTAAGTACTGTTGTAATCTTAGAAATTGCTCTATTTATTTGCTCTGTAGAAGCTTCTAGGTCGATTCTAAGTTCTGTTTTTATTATTCTACTATCTAATCTACTCCAATTTATAATATATTCTGCTGTAATTAATGAATTCGGAAAAGATATTACAGAATTGTCTACTGCTCTAATTCTAGTACTTCTAAGTGTAATTTCCTCAACAGTACCAGTATAAACTCCAACTTCTATAAAATCCCCTATTATAAATGGTTTATCTGTAATAATTGTAATACCACCAATTAGACTTTTTACTAAATCTTGAGCAGCCAAAGCTAAGGCCGCACTTCCAATTCCAAGTCCAGCTATTAGTCCACTAAAATCATAATCTGTAAGTTCTTTTACTACTATAAAGAAAATAAGCACATAAATTACTATTTTAAATATCTTGCTTAAAAAGATATTTAAAGCTTCGTTTTCAGCTTTGCTTTTATTTTTACCAATTCCTTTAAAAATAAAAGAATCTTCAGACAATGAATCTGCTATTCCTTTGCCAAATAATACAATTGTAATTACTCTAAATATTTTATCTGCAACTTTTTGTATTCCCACTGTTGTACCAATTAAGTAAATACTTATGTATATACCTAGCACGTAAAAAAAAGTTTTAAGTGGTTCATAAAGACCACTTTCTGTAGCTTTCTTTTTATTTTTTTCTATCTTATGTATTGCTATTATTATTATCTTTGAAAGTATTGGTCCTATTAGCAAAAATGCTAACATTACTGCTATAACTTCACCATATTTTATTAGATATTCTACATTTATAGTTTGAAAAAACTCAACCATTCTTCCCATAAATTGTATTTCTCCGTTCTTATTTTAACGATTTTATTATATTATAACAATTTTTAAAATACAATAACTATATTTATTTTTGGAAAAAAACTTTAGAATTTAAGTTAAAAATAAAAAAATAAAAGAATAAAATTAAATTTTAAAGCATAAAAAAATTGAAAAAGTAAAACTCTCTTAAATTATTTTAGAATAGTTTTATCTTTTTCAATCTCTCTGTAATACTCCATTATAAGCTTATCTAGTTTCAAACTAATTTCATATATTTCATCATAGCTTTTATTTTGAGAAATATATTCATCAAGTTTTTGTCTCAATCTTTCAATCTTTTGATTTAAATCCATATTCAATTTTAAAAACTCCTCATATACAACCTTAAAACTTAAGTTTAGTATAAAATATCACATTATGCCCTTTTGGTCAATCAATTTAAGTATTTTTCGTCAAAATTCGTTCGACATTTTTCTTAATTATTTGATATTATAGAAAAAGTCATTTTCTCTTCTTTAAATACTTCTCTTAATATTTTTTCTGTATATTCTTTGGTTATATTTCTTGATTCATCAATAAAATCAAATGGGTTTATTCCTTTAAAATAAGCATCCATAAAAGTATTTCCTATATTGTCTACTCCTTCAAAATCTCTTACATACATTCCATAATTTCTCTTCTTTGCTCTTTTAAAAGCATTATCTCCAATTCCATCTCTTTTTAGCTTCTCGATTTCTTCTTTTATTTTTCTTATTATCTCTTCATATTCATTTCCTTGTATTTCTATTAAAATATGAGCATAGTCTCTTGCATATTCATATTGTACTCCAATATCTGAAAATATAAGTCCTTTTTCATATAGCTCATTATATAAATTAGAGCTATTTCCAAATAAAATATATAATATTATTTCTATAGCAATATGCTTTTTTATTTGTTCGAAGCCAATAGCTAATCCCTGATTATTTTCTATTTTATCTTTTATTCCAATCATAAAAATTGGAATATTTACATCCATTTTTTCTTTGCTAAATTTTTTATTAATTTCATCTGGCTCTTTTTCTACTATTTTTTTAGCAACAGGAGATTTATCATTTTTTATTATTCTTTTTTCTATTTCAGAAAAAATATCTTTTGGATTAAAATCTCCGAACTACCACTAAGCACATATTTGATAATTTATAAAAGTTATTATAACAATCATATAAAATTTCTTTATTTATACTATTTACTGATTCTGTGCTTCCTGCTGGATCTAGTTTTACTTTATTTTTTACATATAAAGTATCTAATGCATTTAAATATAATTTCCATTCTGGATCATCTAAATACATTCCAATCTCTTGGCAAATAATACCTTTTTCTTTTTCTACATTTTCATCTGTAAAATAAGGTGATTGTATATAATTCATAAACTCATCTAAAGCTTCATAAAAGTTGCTAGTACATTCATAAAGATAAGCTGTATGATTATTTGTTGTATATGCATTAGCATTAACTCCAAGTGCAGATAATACATCTAAACTATTTTTCCCATTTTCTTGTTCAAACATCTTATGTTCCAAGAAATGTGCAACTCCATCTGGAACTATAGTAGGATTTTTTTCTCCAGAAACTAAAAAAGTGTTATCTACAGATCCAAAATTTGTTCCAAATATTATATATTTTTTTGAAGTTTCATTTTTGGGAATACACATTACTGTAAGTCCGCATTTTAGCTTATCTATACATACTTTTTCTTTTATTAAATCATTTTCAATTACTTGCATTTACTCCTCCTAAGATTTTAGTTTCTTAAAAAATATATTGTATTTAGCTGAAGTTTATTTGCAATATTTATAATATCATCTTTTGTTGTGTTTTTAATTTTTTCATAATATTCATCAATAGTAATTTTATTTGTAGATAGCTCTTCTCCATAATAAAAGATAATAGCTGTATTTTGCTCTTCTTTTATACTATCTATTCCAGCATAAACATACCTTTTAGCATTTTCTATATCTTCATCTGTAAAATTACCATTTTTCATATCTTCTATCTGTTTATTTATAAGTTCTACGGTCTTTTCATAATTATCAATTTCAATTCCAGCTTTTATAAAAAAGTTACTTTTTTGAACTACATATTTAGAATTAGTTGTGTATGCTAAGCTTTCTTGTTCTCTAACTATTCTAAATAGTTTAGAATTTGCTCCATCTCCTAAAATTGTATTGCATAAAAGAGCTGCAAATCTATCATCCAATCTTATTTTTCCGAGTAAGTCGAATCCTATTACTAGCTTTCCTTGTGCAACATCCATATTTTCTTCTACTTTTTCAGGTTTATCTATTTTTTTCTTCTCTTCTTTTGTGATATCTACTAAAACATTTTTTTCATTTCTAGCTTCTAATTTTTTTATGTTATCATTTTCAAGTAAATATTTTTTTACTTTTTCGTCATCTACATTTCCGAGAAATAAATATATCTATTTTTCCATTTTCTATAATTTTTTTATATCTTTCAAATAAATTCTTTTCATTAATCTCTTTTAAATCTTCAATATATCCATTTTTATTTATTCCAAATCCATTATCATCATACATGATGTTTATAAGTTTATTATATGAATAAGTATCTTTATCATCTTTTTCACTTTCTATTATCATTTTTCTTCTAGAAATTTCTAAATCTACATATTCTTTCTTAAATGCCTCATCTTCTATAAGTGGATTAAATGTAATGTCTAAAAGAGTATCTATACTTTTCTTTAAATTCTCTTCTTTTTCTGGTAAAAAATTATCATTAATACTTTCAACATATAGTTTTAAAACTAAATTTTTTCCAGTTTTATCTGTTCCTGCTTCTAAAGATGCACCATACATTTCATCTAATCTACTAGAAATTTCTATCTGTTTTTTATAAGTATTTGATCCACTTTTTAAAACTTCTGGAATTAAAACATCTTTTGTAATAGTTTTTCTATCAAGTGGTATTGTGATAAATACAACTGAAAAATCAGTCTTAAATAAATCTGTTTTTATTAAATGGAATTTAATACCTTCTTTTATTTTAATATTATTTATTTTCAAATTCTTTTCCTACTTTCATATATTATACCTATATTATTGCTAAATCTTTATCCTTTATTCATATTATTAAATATAGACCGATATAATCGGTCTATTAAAATAAACAAAAACTTAAGATAAGAACTTTTTAACTGCTTCATTTATAGTTTTTCCATCAGAAGATGCTCCAATTTTAGCTTTTGCTTCCTTCATTACTTTTCCCATATCTTTAATATCATGAGCACCGGTTTCTTCAATAATTTCTTTTACTATATTTTCTACTTCTTCTACAGATAACTGTTTTGGAAGGTATACTTTTAAATATTCAATTTCTTGTTTTATATTATCTACTAAATCTTGTCTTCCACCTTTTTCATAATCTGCTAAAGAATCATTTCTTTTCTTACATTCCTTTGCAATTATATCTATAATTTGATTATCATCTAGTTCTATTTGTTTATCTTTTTCTACTTGTAAAATAGCTGCTCTTACCATTTGTACAGTATTTTTCTTAAGTTCATTTTTATCTTTCATAGCCTCTTTTAAATCATTCATTAATGTTTCTTTTAACATACTTTTAGCCCCCTATATCTTATTTTGCTTATAATATCACATCTTTTAATCCTTTTCAATTCATTTTATTTTAACTTTAAATGCAAAAAATAAAAGAAACGTTTAAACGTCTCCTCTATTTACATTTATTAGAATTTTCTTTTTCTCGCAGCCTCTGATTTTTTCTTTCTCTTTACGCTAGGTTTTTCATAATGTTCTCTCTTTCTAACTTCTTGTAATACTCCATTTCTAGCGCATTGTCTTTTAAATCTCTTAAGTGCTTCTTCTATATTACCATTATTAACTTTAATCTCTGACATCTATTTTTTCCCTCCTTCCAAAGCTCGAAACATTTTGTGGGATTTTTAATTCTCTATAGCGTAATAATCTCTAAGTATGTACCTATCCGATGGAATATATTATACATTAAGTTTACTTTACTTGTCAATAAACCTTATGCAAAAAATTCAGTATTATTGCCATTTTTTTGATATTAGCTTATAAATTTATCAATTTGAACTACTCTATTTTCTTTTAAAGATTCTTTTACATCAATAATTCTTTGATTAGATGAACCTCTAAATTTAAGTTTTAAGTCTTTCTTGTTTTCTTCAAACTTACCATCTACAACAACATCTAAGTACTTAAGAAGCTCCCTTGTAGTATCACTATTCTTAGCCATATCCTCAACTACGTCTTTTTCAAAATCAAATCCTGTATAGCACCAAATATTTTTATTAGGAAATTTTTCTTTTACCTTCTTTACAAGTGGAAGTAATCCTTCTTGATTTACTTTTTCTAGTGGCTCTCCTCCAAGGAGTGATAGTCCTTCAATATGGTCATGATTTAAATATCCTATTACTTCATCAATATTTTCATCAGTAAATTTATTTCCATAATTAAAGTCCCATGCACATTCATTAAAGCAACCTTTGCAGTGATGATTGCATCCACTTACAAATACAGAAACTCTAACTCCTTCTCCATTTGCAACATCTACTCTTTTAATATCTGCATAATTCATAAAAAACTTCCCTTCTTATTTTTTTAAATTAAATACTAGGAAATATTTTCCTAGTATTTAATTTTTATTTAGCTTTCGTATCTTTTAATAACTTTTGTAGTTTAAAAATCTTTTGTATGCTTAAGTTCTTTTGTTTTTTAAGATTTTATCCATTCTTTATATATTATAAATGTAAAACTCTAGCTTTAATTTCTTTAGTTTTACCTGCATTCCAGAAGTTTTCTCCTAAATAACCACATGTACGTCTTACAACATTCATTTTTGCATGGTCTTTGTTTCCACATTGTGGGCATTCCCATTCATTATCATCATTAATCTTTATTTCGCCATCATATCCACAAACTTGGCAGTAATCTGATTTAGTATTAAATTCAGCATATTGAATATTTTCATATATAAATTTAACAACTTCTTCTAAAGCTTTTGGATTATTTTGCATATTTGGAACTTCAACATAAGATATAGCTCCACCTCTTGATAATGTTTGGAATTCACTTTCAAATTTTAATTTTTCAAAAGCATCTATTTTTTCTCTAACATCAACATGATATGAATTTGTATAATATCCTTTATCTGTTACATCTTTGATAATTCCAAATTTTTCTTTATCTATTCTTGCAAACTTATAACATAAACTTTCAGCTGGTGTTCCATATAGAGCAAATCCTATATTTGTTTCTGCTTTCCATTTCTTTACTGTTTCGTCTAAATGTTTCATTACTCTAATTGCAAAGTCATGTCCTTTTTCTGTTGTATGAGATTCTCCTGTCATAAGTTTTGTAAGTTCGTATATTCCAATATATCCAAGTGAAATACTTGAATATCCACCATATAGAAGATCATCTATAACTTGTCCTTTTTCAAGTCTTGCTATTGCTCCATATCTCCAGTGAATTGGACTTACATCTGCTTTTGTACCTTTTAAGGCATTGTGTCTACACATTAAAGCTTCTTTACATAGCTCTAATCTTTCATCAAATAATTTCCAGAATTTATTTTCATCTCCATTTGCAATTATTCCTATTTGTGGAAGGTTAATACTTACAACACCTTGGTTAAATCTTCCTTCAAATTTATAATTTCCGTTTTCATCTTTCCATGGAGCTAAGAAACTTCTACATCCCATTGGGCTAAACACATTTCCTTCATAATTTTCTCTCATCTTCTTAGCTGAAATATAATCTGGATACATTCTCTTTGCAGAACATTTAACTGCAAGATGTGTTAAATAATCATATTTTCCACCTTTTAAGCAATTGCACTCATCTAAAACATATACAAGCTTTGGAAATGCTGGAGTAACATATACTCCTTTTTCATTTTTAATACCTTGATATCTTTGCTTTAAGATTTCCTCTATAATCATTGCATTTTCTTCTATGTACTCATCTCCATCTTCAAGATGTAGAAATAGAGTAACAAAAGGAGATTGTCCATTAGTAGTCATAAGTGTATTTATTTGATATTGGATAGTTTGAACTCCTGAGCTTAATTCATATCTTAGTCTTTCATCTACTATTCCATCTATGATATCTTCTTTTAATTTGTCACCATATTCATCTACAATTGCTTTTTTAAATTTCTCTTTGCTTTTTCTTAAATATTTTCCAAGATGTTTTAAATCTACAGATTGTCCTCCATATTGATTACTTGCAACTGCAGCAATAATTTGAGTAGTAACAGTACATGCTACTTGGAAGCTCTTTGGTGTCTCAATTAATTTTCCGTTCATTACTGTTCCATTATCTAGCATATCTCCTATATTAATTAAACAACAATTAAAAATTGGTTGAACAAAATAATCTGCATCATGGAAATGTAATATTCCTTCATCATGTGCTTTTGAAATTTTCTCTGGAAGTAATATTCTCCTTGTTAAATCTCTTGAAACTTCACCTGCTATATAATCTCTTTGTGTAGATGCAATTACAGTATTTTTGTTAGAATTTTCTTCTGCAAGCTCTTTGTTTTCATTTCTAATAAGTTTTAATATTGATTCATCTGTTGTATTTGATTTTCTAACTAATGCTCTTGTATATCTATAAACTATATATTTTTTAGCAAGCTCATATTTCTCACATTCCATTAGCTTTTCTTCTATTATGTCTTGAATATCTTCAACGAGCATTCTCTTTTTATTTTGATTTACTATAAATTCTATTATAGAATCAATATCTTCCTTTGTTGCTCTCTCCTTTTTAGAAACTTCTAAATTTGCTTTTCCTATAGCAATTTCAATTTTAGATTTATCAAAATCTACTGCTCTTCCGTCTCTTTTAATAACTTGCATATTTTCTTCCTCCTAAAAATCTGTAATTCTTGTTTGATTTAAAAGTATTTTACCATCATAGAAAGTAATGTCAACGTTTATCCTTTATGTTTACTTTTGCTTGTAAGTCTTGATATTTCTATGCTTTACGTTCTGCTACAAAACGGAGGTTTTCAATTGTTACAAAGGTCTTCTAGTTTGCTCTAAGTATATTCTATTTTTTCTGATTTATTTATTACATTTTAATAACATTTTGGTAATTTTCAAAAAATGATTTTTTAGAAAATAAAAATTATTTTTTATTTTTCTATTGATTTTTTTGTTTGAATGTGATTTTGCTATTTTATTTTTCCTTTGTTTTTAGCTTTTTTGAAATGAAATTCAAGATAAAAATAAGATTTGAAACAAAATAAAAAATCTAAAAAATGTAAAAATGATTTTTTAAAATTTCTAGATTTTTGATTTAAATTTGTTTTATTTTATATTTATATATTTATTATAATTTTACGAAATTAAAAAAGCAAGCACTTTTTAAAATTCTTATTTAAACTAAAAAAGCTTTAAGCTATTACATTAAAATATAAAATAGCTTAAAGCTTTTAATTTATTTTTAGTTTTTGCTTCTCATTTCATTTTCTTAGTTATTAAATATTTCGTCAAATTCTTCTCCATCAATCTTCTCTTTTTCAAGAAGTACATTTGCAACAGCTGTTAATTTATCCATTTGCATTGTTAAAATTTGTTCTGCTGTCTTATATGCTTTATCAATGATATTTCTTACTTCTACATCTATATCTGCTGATGTAGCTTCACTATAATTTCTACCTTGTGCTATATCTCTTCCTAAGAAGATTTCTTCTTGTCCTGATCCGAATGTAATTGTTCCAAGTTTTTCACTCATACCATATTTCATAACCATATTTCTTGCAATTTCAGAAGCTCTTTCTATATCATTACTTGCACCTGTTGAAATATCTCCTAATACTAATTGTTCAGCAACTCTACCTCCAAGTAAAGATACAATTCTCTCTTCCATTTCTGTCTTAGACATAAATGATTTATCTTCAGATGGTCTATACATTGTATAACCACCAGCCATTCCTCTTGGAATAATTGATATTTGATGTACTTGGTCTTGAGTTGGTAAGAATTTACTTACTACTGCATGACCCGCTTCATGGAAAGCAACAAGTTTCTTTTCTTTATCGCTTATTACTCTTGTCTTCTTTTCTGGTCCCATTGTTACTTTAACCATAGCATCTTCTATATCTTTCATAGTAATTTCTTTTTCATCATGTCTTGCAGCAAGTAGTGCAGCTTCATTTAGTATGTTCTCTAAATCTGCTCCTGCAAATCCAGAAGTATTTTTAGCAATTGTTCCTAAATCAACATCATCTGCTAATTTTTTCTTTCTAGCATGAACTTCTAGAATTTGTTCTCTTGCTCTTACATCTGGTGTAGAAACTACTATTTGTCTATCAAATCTTCCTGCTCTTAATAGAGCTTTATCTAATACATCTGGTCTATTTGTTGCAGCTAAAACTATAACTCCTTCGTTTTCTGCAAATCCATCCATTTCAACTAGTAATTGGTTTAATGTTTGCTCTCTTTCATCATGTCCTCCACCAAGACCAGCACCTCTTTGACGTCCTACAGCATCTATTTCATCTATGAATATAATACAAGGAGCATTTTTCTTTGCTTGTTCAAATAAATCTCTTACTCTTGATGCACCAACACCAACAAACATTTCAACGAAGTCTGAACCACTTATAATAAAGAATGGTACTCCAGCTTCTCCAGCAACAGCTTTTGCAAGTAATGTTTTACCAGTTCCAGGATGTCCTACTAAAAGTACGCCTTTTGGAATTCTTGCACCCATGTCTGTATATTTCTTTGGACTTTTTAAGAATTGAACTATTTCTTGTAATTCTTCTTTTTCTTCATCAACACCTGCTACATCTGCAAAAGTAATTTTATTCTTATCTGCTGGTGTCATCATTCTAGCTTTACTCTTACCAAATGACATTGTTTTATTACCATTTTGTGCACCTGGATTCATGAATAACATCCATGCAAAGAATATAAATATAATTAGTAATATAGTAGGTCCAAATGTTTCAAGTATTGCAACAAACTCAGATTTTTCTGTTTGCATAAGTTCTATTTCGCCTTTTACTAATCTATCAGAAGTTCTTTCCATAAAATTATCAAGACTTGGAATTGCAACACTCTTTTCTCCTTTATTATCACCATCTTTTATATTTACAACAGCTTGTTTACCATCATCTGAAATAGTGATTTTTTCTACATTTCCATTTTCAATTTCTTCTAATAATTTAGAATAACTTAATTGTTTATTTACTGAATTACTAATTGCAGAAAGTACAAGTAGAAATACACATAACAATATAAGCCATAATGCTATCTTTTTAATTCCACTTTTCAAAATAAAGTCCTCCTTAATATATATATTCTAAATTTTTTATTTTATAACCTTTAAGTTTTGTATCTAGTCTAAAATATAGCATATTGATATGCTTTATGCAATAGCTTTTTCTAAATGAAATAAGCTTGTAATATACTGTTTTGTAGTATACTACGGAATTAGGATTTCCGTTTTTTTTACGTTTTTGTATCTATAATAAAATACAAAAAAATATTATTAAGATATAATTCTTAACAATATTTCATCTTTTACTATATTATACGGTTTATTTTCTTGTTTTCACTACGGATTTAGGCTAAATTTTGCTTTTCAAAATAAATCTGCTTATTTTTCATACAAACTTTTAAATTCTTATTTGGCATTAAATATTTATTTCCAATATTATTTTCAAAAAGTTTTAATAAATCTTCTACATGTATTTTTTCTATTCCCTTCGTGCTTCCCATAAGATCATTTATACATAAAAATATAATTTTCTTTTTTATGACTAAATCTAGTTTATTAAATTCTTTTAAATTTAATTCAATATATTTATTATTTTTCTCTATTAATACTTTTTTATATTCATCTTTTGCAATTTTTTTTATAAAATCTTCTTCTTCCTTTACAATACTAGATAATCTATCTACAGTATTTATAAAATTTGGATTAAATTCTTTTTCAATA
Source organism: uncultured Clostridia bacterium (assembly GCA_947628215.1). Lineage (GTDB taxonomy): Bacteria > Bacillota > Clostridia > TANB77 > CAG-508 > UMGS1994. The sequence goes on from CANQYZ010000008.1 coordinate 17,478, forward strand.
TAAGGAATAATTACATTTCTAATCTTATTTCTATTATAAATGTTTTCTTTATTAGTCTCGTCTATTCTAGGGCAAAGATTATTTTCCTCGCAGTATTTTTCAATAGTCTTTCTTTCTGATTTTATAAGAGGCCTAATATATTTTCCATTTTTAGCTTCTATACCAATTAATCCAGAAGTTCCAGCTCCTCTTATCATATTTAATAAAATAGTTTCTGCATTATCGTTTTTATTATGTGCAATTGCAATTTTATTTGAAATAGTTTTTTCTAATATTTCATCAAAGAATTCGTATCTTACTTTTCTTCCGGCCTCTTCTGTTCCAATTTTTTCTTCTTTTGAAATTTTATGAATATCAGCTCTTTTTACAAAACATTCTATATTATTTTCTTTGCAATAGTTTTTTACAAATTCTTCATCTATGTTTGCATTTTCTCTTAAAAGATGATTTACATGGCAAACATATAAGGTTAAATTATATGTTTTTCTAATCTTTACTAAAATATTTAGTAAAGATATAGAATCTGGTCCTCCTGATACTGCAACTACTATCTTGTCGTTTTGCTCTATTAAATTAAATTCTTTTATAGTATTTAATACTTCTTCCTCTAACATAAATATCCTTATTTTATTCTTTCATTAAATTTGCAAATTTTGTATAATTTCCCATCCAAGCAAGTTCAACTGTACCTGTTGATCCTCCTCTATGCTTAGCAAGAATTACTTCTGCAATATTTTTCTTCTCACTGTTTTCATTATAATAATCATCTCTATATAAAAACATAACAATATCAGCATCTTGTTCTATTGCTCCTGATTCTCTTAAGTCTGAAAGCATTGGTCTATGGTCATCTTTTCTTTGCTCTGCAGCTCTTGATAATTGTGAAAGAGCAATTACTGGTACATCTAATTCTTTGGCCAAAATCTTTAAAGATCTACTAATCTCAGATATTTCTTGTTCACGGCTAGAATTCTTTTTACCACTAGCTTGTACTAATTGAAGATAATCAATTACAACAAGTCCAATGTTTTTTTCAAGTTTCATTTTTCTACATTTTGCTCTTATATCCATTATTGAAATTCCTGGTGTATCATCTATATAAATTGGTGCTTCTGCAAGTTTTCCTGATGCATTTGCAAGTTTTACCCAATCATCATCTTCTATTTTTCCAGTTCTTACTTTATTACTATCTACTAAAGCTTCACTACATAAAATTCTGTTTACTACTTGTTCTTTTGACATTTCAAGATTAAATATTATAACTGGTACATTACTTTGCACAGCAGCATTAGTTGCAATATTTATTGCAAAAGCAGATTTACCCATGGCAGGACGCGCTGCAAGTATTATTAAATCAGAATTATGAAGTCCTGATGTTTTATAATCTAAATCTATAAATCCAGTAGAAATTCCAGAAAGTGCTCCTTTTTGATTATAAAGTTTTTCAAGTTCAGCAAATGTTCCAACAAGTACGTCTTTAATTGAATTATAACCTTTTTGACTTTTCCTTTGCATGACATCAAAAATCTTTTTTTCTGCTGAATTCATTATTGCTTCAACATCCTCTGTTTCATCATATCCAACAGCAATAATATCATTTGCAGTCTTAATTAAGTTTCTAAGTAAAGACTTTTCTTCTACGATTTTTATGTACTTATCAACGTTTGTAGTAGTAGGAACTTTTTCTGGAAGAAGTGCTAAATATTCTAATCCTCCAACTTGTTCAAATTTTCCATTTGCAGTAAGTTCAGATTTTACTGTAATAATGTCTATTGGCTCTCCTTTAGAGAAAAGATTTGTCATAGCTTCATAAATTGCTCTATTATCATCTCTATAAAAATCTTCATCTCTTAGTACTTCCATAGCATTCATTACAGCATCTTTATCTGTAAGCATACTTCCGAAGTATTGCTTGCTCTGCTTCTATATCATGTGGTGGTATTTTTCCAAGTTCCATAGTAAACAAGTCCTTTCTATATCATAGTTTTATTTAAAAAGGTAGGACAATTAAATCTTCCTACCTTAAATTATTTTTTCTTTAGAATTAAAATTTTTATTCATTTACTACGTTTAATTTTAATTTTGCAATTACACCTTCAAAAAGTTTTATATCTATTACAAAACTTCCTAAATTCTTAATTGTTTCATCTAAAAGTATTTTCTTTTTGTCTACATCGATTTTATATTCTTTTTTTAAACTATCTGTAATTTCTTTAGAAGTTACTCCTCCGAATATTTTACCATTTTCTCCAGCTTTTACTACCATTTTTAAAGAAATTTTTTCTATTTTCTTAGAAATTTCTAATGCTGCCTGTCTTTCTGTTTCTTTTTTAAATGCTGCAGAATCATTTTTTGCTTTTAATTTTGACATATTTTCATTATTTGCTTCTACTGCTAACTTTTTAGGAAATAAATAATTTCTTGCATATCCATCACTTGCGTTTATTACTTCATCTTTTCTTCCAACTCCCTTGATGTCTGCTTTTAAAATAACTTTCATTATATTTCCCCCTTTTATTTTTTACTCAACTGTTTCTGAAAAATACTCATTAATTCTGTTAATAAGCTCATCTTTTGCCTCTTCTAAAGTTAAACCTTCAAGTTGTGCACCAGCAAGAGTAATATGGCCTCCGCCTCCTAGCTTTTCCATAATAATTTGTACATTGATATTTCCTATACTTCTACCACTTATACAAATTTTATCTCCTGTATTTCCTATAACAAATGATGCTGTTATATCACTTATTGTTAAAAGTTCATCAGCTGCTTTTGCACATATTACAGTAGCATTTTTATCTTCTTTGTCATAAATTGAAATACCAATAGAATTATTTATAATTTCAGTTTTCTTTACAATTTCAGCAATAACATTATAGCTTTCTAAATCACTTTGGAACCATTTCTTTACTTTTATAATATCTACACCAAATTTTCTTAAATATGCTGCAGCTTCGAATGTTCTAACACCAGTTTTAAAAGTAAAGTTTTTAGTATCTACCATAATTCCGCCATACAAAGCTTCTATTTCAATATCAGAAAGTATAACTTCTGCATCTGTATATTGAATGATTTCTGTTACAAGCTCTGCTGCAGAAGAAGCATATACTTCATGAAGAGTAAGTGCTGCATTATCAATAAAATCTGTACTCTTTCTATGATGATCTATTACTACTATTTTTTTAGTTTTTTCTAATAGTTCAGGCATTTGTACTAAAGATTTTTTATGTGTATCTACTACTATTAAAAGAGTATCCTCATCAACTTTTGAAATTGCTTCTTTTTCATCTATTATCACATCTTGATATTCTTCTGCTTGTTTTAATGTATCTACAAATTTTCCAAGTGAAGCTCCAAAAACATCACTTATAACAAAAGCATCTTTTCCTAATGTTTTAACTAATCTATATAGTCCAAGACTTGATCCGAAGTGAATCTATATCTCCATTTTTATGTCCCATTACAACAACATTTCTTGAATCTTTTATAAGTTCTTCTAAAGAATGTGCTACAATTCTAGCTTTTACCTTAGTACGTTTTTCTAGCTCTAAAGTTGTTCCACCATAAAATTTATATTTACCGTCTTTTCTAACTATCGCTTGATCTCCACCACGTCCAAGTACTATATCAAGACCTGCTAAAGCAGATTTATATCTTTCATAATAAGTGTCACCTTCATTTGATATTGCTATACTTAAAGTGATTGGTCTTTTTGAATCTATTTCTTTTACTAAATCTAATATCTGTATTTTATTTTTCTCTATCTCTGGAAGATATCTTTGTTCAAACATATAAACAAACATATCTCTATCAGATTTTACAATTACTCCTCCTGTAGAAGAAGCCCAATCATATATTGCTTTTTCAACTGATGCTATAATTTGAAGTCTGTCTTCTGGAAGAAGACTTTGAGTAATTTCTTCATAATTGTCTATCATTGCAATTCCTATACAGTTCTTTTCGCCTGTATATTTATCAAATAATTCATTATATTTTGTGTCATCTATAAAATAAAGTGTAAGTAAATATTCTTTTCTTTTTCTCTTATCTCTTTTTCTACTTGATGCATATTCGCAAAATATTTTATAAACTTTATTTTCTATTGTAATTTGTTTTGTTATTTCTTTTTTATCTTTATTCTCTATTTCAAGTTTTATTTCTTTTATTAAGCTCTCTAAATAAGTATTGATATCAATGTCTTCTGCTAAATTAGAAAATTCTTTTACAAATCTTGGGCTTTTGAAAATTATATTTCCATCAGTCTCTATAACGATTAGTGGTATTGGTGATTTGTTTAAGTAATTTCTAACAGCAAAATTCATTCCAATAGCAACTTCTTCTATATGAGACTCAATTTCTGATTTTTTCTTTGAATTTACCCAAACAGTATATAAAACTATAGCTACAAAAATAAGTATTGATGGTAAAATGAATTTTGTATCAAACATACAAATTCTAATTAGTAAAAGCCCAATCAATATTAGATATAGCTTAGATTTAGATACTAATTTATTTGCGACTTTATTATTATCTTCATTCATTCTTTTATCCCCTAACCTACTTAATTTTACCGTTTTTTAAGCTTTTTGTCAAATTTAAAAACTGGCAAAATATAGCTTAAAATAATGCATAAATTCTTTAAAAAATCAATGTTTTATAAACATGTTGTTCTACTTTTGTGGATAAATAAAGTCTAAACTATTTTTTTAGTTTAGACTTTTTCATCATTTATATTATTATAAATAGTTTAATGGATTTACTGGTTTACCATTTATTCTTACCTCAAAGTGTAAGTGTGTACCAGTTGAGTTTCCAGTAGATCCTACCTTTGCAATTACTTGTCCTCTAGTTACTTTATCACCCTTTTTAACTTTTCTAGAACCTTGTTTTAAGTGACCATATAAAGTTACTGTACCATCATTATGTTTTATCATTATATATTCACCATAACTTTTATAACTTCCGCCTGAAGTTCTAAGAGCTCCTGATTCTATAACAGTTCCACTATCTGCAGCAACTACTGATTTTCCCTTAACATTTATATTAATATCTATACCAGTATGTCCTGCATATGAAGGGTAATGTTTAGTTAATATGTTCTTTTTTGAACATCCTTTTACTGGGAAAGTATATTTGCTAGTTCTTTTTACAGTTGATCTTGTTGTAGTTTTTGTTTTTCTAGAAGAAGATTTTCTAGTTGTAACTTTTGCTACTGTCTTTTTAGTAGTTTTTTTAGATGATTTTTTCTTTGTAGCTGTTTTCTTTGTAGCTTTCTTAGTTGTTGTTTTCTTAGCTGTAGTTTTTTTAGTAGCTACTTTCTTTACTGTAGCTTTTTTTGTTTTACTTTTTTTAGTAGTTTTTGTTACTTTTTTAGAACTTTTTTTAGTTACAGTTTTTTTAGGTTTTACTTCATCTGCTTCTAGCTCAGCTTTTGCTACTTCTAGTGATTTTACATCTCTTAAGGTTTTAGATTCACTTGTAAGTACTTCAGAAATTTTAGCTAATTTTCTATCTGTATTATTTAAAGCATTTAATATTTCTTTAGCTTCTGCTTCTGAACTTACTTTAGCTTTCTCTTTTCCGTTTATTAAAATTGCATAAGATTTATAAGTTATATATGAATTGTTTTTAACTGCTGTTAAAACTTCATCACTATTATCTTTCAATTGTTTTCTGTCAATTAATGCTAATTCATATTTTGGCATTTGACTTATATTAATATATGCAACATTTCCTGAACAATCTTTTTTATAGTCTTCTATCATTTTTTGCATATATTCTATATTATTTACGTATCCTACTTCTTCTCCATTTACTGTTACTTTGTAAGATGGTTTGTATTTAATATAAATGATTGATGCTATCATTAAAAGCCCTATTGCAAAAACTGCTAATAATTTTGTAGCTCTTTTTGCATTATACTTAATCAATTCTACTATAATATACATCCTCTCCTTTTTGCATTTTTTATATGTCACGTAAATACTATTATACTACAGCTTGAGTGCTTTTTCAATCAATTAAAACACCTTTTTTTCTTGATATTTGTATTAAACCTAACTATTTTTACCATGTTTTTAAATTTTAATACTATATCTTCATATTTCTCTTATTTTCTTCATTTTTCTCTTGTTTTTGTGCTCAAAAAAGACGTATTTTTAATATAAATACGTCTTTTTAATATATTATTTTGTTTTTTCTTTAATATTATTTTTTTCTCTTATTTATAACATAAGAACTTCCAGAAATAGATTTAGCTTGATGTTTTACTTGTGCTCCAATTTCACCAATTTCTAGTGTGTTTTTGAATCTTCCTGGCTCTACGACTACAACACCAATAGAAATAGTTGTAATTGGAAATTGCTCTATTATTCCTCTTCTATTTGCAACTTCTATAAATCCTTTTTCTACATCTTCTTTTGTATAATATTTTAAAACATCTTCATCAAATTGTTTTATTATTTTTTTGCAAATTTCTTCATAATCATCTGTATTTGAAATAGCAATAAAATCATCTCCACCAATATGTCCTATAAAGTTTTCTTTAGATCCTGCTATATGTATATTTTCCACAATAGTCCTTGCTGTAAGTTTTATTATCTCATCACCATTTGAAAATCCATATATGTCATTATATGCTTTAAAATTATCTAAATCAAAATATAGAATTGTAAAATGTTCTCTGTTTATAAGTCTTCTCTTCATTTCTGTTTGAATCTGTACATTTCCCGGAAGTCCAGTAAGAGGACTTACTCTACGATTTACCTGCAAAAGTCTAGTAATATTTTTTACTGTAAAATATAAATACTCTTTTTCTATTGGCTTTACTAAATAATATTCAATATATTGTTTAAGCACTTCAACTCTGTGTTCTTTTTCCCAATTAGATGATATTACAATAATAGGAGTAATACTATTGTCTTCATCTTGTCTTAAAATTTTGCATAGTTCTATTACATCTACACCAATTGTATCTTCGTCAATAATTATCATATCTGGTATGTTTCTTAAAACTACATCTATTTCATTTATATTAAAAGAAGTAAATTCATACTCCTTTTCTTTACTAAACAAATCTTTTAAAATATTCAGAGTTGTTCTAGTATTATCTACTATATAAATATCCTTCAAGAATATTCTTCCTTTCTTTTGTATCTCTATAATATATATATACTAAATAAAATATATTTTCAATAATTTTATTTAATATCATCATTCTTTATAAAAATCTTAATTAGTTTGTCAGATTTCATAGTAGGAAAAGCTTTTCTTATTCTCTTTGTCTTTCTTTCAATTAAAGATATAAGTTCTGCTCTTTCACTTTCAATTCTGTTTCTCTGTTCTTCTATATTTTTAGCTATAGTTTCAATTCCAGTTTCAATCTTATTTTTAAGAATAATTTCTTTTCTCTTGTTTAATTTTTTCATGACTATTATTCTTCTTCTAATCTCATTTTCCATTTTTTCAAGTTTCTCAAGGTTAATATTAACTTTAATAATATTTGTAGCAGTAACTATTGTATCTGCTAGTATATATGTACTTGAAACTACTAAAAATACTATTACATATGTTCTTGGGATGAAAGAAACCATATCTACTATAAATGGATGTATTACTAAAATAAACAAAATACCAAGTACACCCCAAAAAAATGAATTTAAAAGACATACTCTACCATTTATATTACAAAATTTATCAGAATAATCCCAATATTTTGTTTTAAATACTAATTCTAGAAAAAATCCTACAATATATTCCCATATAGATAAAATTATAAATCCAGCTAAAAAAAGAAATACTATATTACTTTTTAAAGACTCTAATGCAAAATACATAATAAGAGCTCCGCATCCATATATTGGGCAAAAAGGTCCTCCAAGAAATCCGGAGTTTACGATTCTCTTTTGCAGAATACTTTTATATAAAGATTCTAATACCCAACCTATAAATGAGTAAATTATAAAAATAAACACAATCTCATATAAAACTTGCATAAAATAAAGCTCCTTAAAAAATTAGCAAGCATCATAGAAATGGATGCTTGCCTTTTTTATTCTATCCACCGTAATTTATGAAACCAGATGCTGTTTCATATACATCCTCATTTGTTGTATGTGCTTCTACTGTAATATCATTTCTTCCAACTTGTGTAACTGATACTTCAAATTCATACTCTGTAACATTAGGTATTGGAACTTCTTGTACAGCTCCATTTAAAGTAACTTTTGCTCCTGTAAGCGGTGTATCTGATGGACTTGTTATTTTAACTATTATTTTACTTAAATCACTATTAGCTGAAAAGCTAATCTTTGGTCTTTCGTGCATTTCTATTGAATGTTCATATTTATTTACATTATTTGATGTATCTACTGCTGTTACTGTAATTAAAGTAGCTTCTGTATAAGGCCAATCTAGTACCTCTGAAATTCTCTTTTTATCGTCTTTTGGATATAATGTTTTCTCTTCATCATTTCCTATTTTATACGTTACATACTGAAGTTCTGTCTCATCTGTTGCAACTATTTCTATCTTTCTTCCTTGTACTACAACATCTGCTACTGGATCTATTGAATCTATTCCTTCTTCACATGTAAAAGGAAATTCTTCTATATATTTTCTACTATTAATATCAACAACTTCTACTTTTAAAGTATGTTCTCCTGTTGGTATTCCTATATTTGAAATTTCCATACTTTTTTGATCTGCTACTCCTTTTTGAGTAGTTGCAGATAAATCATCCCAATTATAAGTCACTTTCTCTATCGTATATTGATGTTTTACAGAAATCTTAACAACTGCATCACTTACTTTTTCTGCTAATATTGTAGGCTCTGCAATCTCTTCTTCCACAGGAGTATTTTTATATTTTATCGCATTTACTATACTAAATGTTCCTGATCCTATTAAAGCAACACCAAAAATTAGAATGATTATGGAAAAAACCTTTACTATTTTTTTAATATCATTTATATCATTTGGTGACCTTTTTTTCTTTGGGCCACTATGATCTAGAATTTGGTTCAAACCTTATCACCCCTATTCAATTCGGTTTTAATTATACCATATACATAAATTAAAGTAAACTATGAAATAAAAAAACATTTCTATATGACAAAAGATAGGCAATTTAAAATTGCCTATCTTAAAAATTTAATTCTTTTACTATTTTAATTTGTTAAAATATACATTTCCACCTATCTTTGCTCCAGAGTGTCCTGTTCTTGCTGATCTAAAAGATAGATATTCATGATTTCTCTTACCATTTAAAGCATCAGTAACAGCTTTTTTTACACAACTTGGATAATTACCATTTAATCTTTTTACCCAGTGTGAATCTATAGAATAACAAAATTGTCCTTTTGCTTTATATTGACTAAGTGGATCTTTTCCTCTTGATTTCCATTGTTTACTTTCAGCTCTATTACATGCAGTAGTAATAACAGCTAAAGCACTATTATAGCTAGAAGAACTTTCTTGTGCTGTAATTGCACATAGTAAATCAAATTCCTCTGCTGAATAAGACCATTTACCATTACCATAACTTACAACTGAAGTACTTCTTGTTCCACTTCTTGAAGTAGTCTTTTTAGTAACTTTTATAATCTTATTTACTGGTTTCTTAATAACTTTTTCAGAAATTATTGTTTTTTCTATTTCTATATCGTTTTCATATTTGATTTTATAAGTTACTTCTTTAATACCATTTTTTCCTTTTTGAACAACTGAATTTGATGTCTTTTCACCTTTTTTAACGCTTACTTCTTTCTTTATTGTTTCATAAGGAATAGATACTCTTTTTACAACTATTTTTTCTACTATTGTTGAATCTTGAGTAATAATATCAGAAGATATTGTCTCTTCTTCTATTTCGTTTTTATTTTCTTCAGAAACTTTAGTTTCTCTTTTTATTTCTATTCTTGCATTTGAATCAATATTAGATTCAAGTGGTGGATTTACATTTTCGTCTTTTAATAAAATAATATTATTCTCATTTAATATTTCTGATACTTTTGTTTTTGATGTCATTACTGAAAGCTCTGTATTATCTGAAAATACTATTGTCACAGTATTTACTTTAGATACGCTAGCAAATGCTCCAGCTCCCATAAGTAACATCATTATTATAGCTATAAAAACAATCCTTTTAATTATCCCTTTGGATAATGTTTCTTCTGTTTTCATATATCCCTCCTTAAAGTGACACTTTAATTATACAACCTTTTATAAGTAATGTCAAATTTTGCCTATGTCCGTAGCAAATTTCGAGGCTTAGTCATATCAACTATTCTAGATTTATTTTACATAAATAAATCTATGCTTATCCCTATTTTATTCGATTTTTTTAGGATTATTACATTTTTTCAAAAATATTGTAAATATATATATCATATGTTATTATGTTCTTATAATAATTGAGTAATAAGGAGGAAGTTATGGGACCTTTTTTTATATTTTTATTAATAATAATAGTTGCAGTAGTTGTTTTTGCAATAGTTTTATACAATAGTTTAGTACAAAAAAGAAATCAAGTTAAAAATATGTGGAGTCAAATAGATGTTGAACTTCAAAGAAGATTTGACTTAATCCCTAATTTAGTTGAATCCGTAAAAGGATATATGAATCATGAAGAAAAAGTTCTATCTGAAATAGCTGAACTTAGAACTTCTTGGTCAAATGCAAAAACAATTAATGAAAAAGCAAATTTAAATAATCAATTATCTAATTCTCTTAGTTCTTTTATGGCTATAGCAGAGGGATATCCTGATTTAAAAGCAAGTCAAAATTTCTTAGAACTTCAAAATGAATTACAAAATACAGAAAATAAAATTTCTAATTCTAGACAATCTTATAATGATGCAGTTACAAGTTATAATATTAGTTTAGAAACTTTTCCATCTAATTTAGTTGCTTCTACTTTTAATTTTACTAAAGAAGAATTATTTAAAGTAGATGATGAAAAAGTAAAAGAAAATGTAAAGGTAAGTTTCTAAGTAAAAAATTAATCAAAAAAAATATAACAAAATAAAAAGTCTTTTCAATATAAAGACTTTTTATTTTTACTATTAAAATTTTCATATATTCTTTATATAAAAATGACCTTATTAGATTTTATTCTAAATAAGGTCATTTTATTTTAGTTTCAAAGCTTATATTTTATTTTTGTTTTTTATTTTTCTTTATGTCTACATCTACAACTTTAACTTTTATAACAGCAATTCCTATTGCAAGTATTACGCATCCAATTCCTATTGCTACTAAATATTCTGCATTGCTCTTGAATATTGAATTTCCTGTATATCCAGTAGGTTCTGTAAATGTTACGAATTCAGCTGCATCTGTATCTCTTTCACCGTTTAGATGATATTCTGTACTATTTACTTTTTGCTCTTTTGCTCCTGTATAATCAGTAACTACTGAACCATCTGTTATAGAATATCCTGTAGCTGCTGTAAACTCACCTCTTGAAACTTCAGCATTTCCTGGTACTGCTTGAGGATCTCTTCTTCCTACTGTATTAGAATATACTAAAATTTCTGAAACGTTATCATAAATCATGTTTTCAATAGATTCATCTGATGTTGTAGTTTTGCTTGTAACTAATTTGATTTGTCCTGAATATTTTTTACCACTATCCTTAGCTGCCTCTGGTACAAGTTCTGCTATAATACTTGGGTTATGTGCTTCAGTATCTGTTATATATATATTCTTTCTTGTTTCTGTATCATACATTCCGCCATCTTTATCAGCTATTACAGTCTTACCATTTTCTGTTGTATATACTTTTTCACCTAAAGATTTATTATTAATTAATTCTTGTGTTGTAATTACCTTCCAAGATTGATCTTTTGAGCTATTTACTGATGATGGATCTATACTTGTATTGTTATCTATGTAATCAATTATACTTTCTACTTTAGTTGTTACTAATTTATCTGAATCATTATTCTTATTGTTGTAGTAGTTTAATCCTACATAGTTACCATATTCAATTCCTATTCCAGAAACATATGGAGCTTGTTTTTCAAGTTTCTTTACTTCTTCTTCAATATCTTTTGATGCTGTAGCTGTATCTGTGTATTCTGCAAGTAATCCTGTCCAATCAACTTCAGATTTATTTTCTACTGTAATCTTATATTCTAGAACTATCTTTAAGTCTCTTAAGTAATCAGTTTCCATATTGATATAACTAAATCCTTGTGCTGTAGGAGTTTTTTCAACTCTAGTTAATTTTTCAAGTTCTTGAGATTCTTGAATATTAATTTTTCCATCATCACCTATAACTACTTTCATTACTTGTTGTGTACCATTTTGTTTATATAATGTTATAGTTGTTAGATTTTTCTTTAATTCAAATGCCGTCTCTGATCTCTTCTCTAGTCCAAAGTCTATATTTCCTACTACATATGTGTATTCAGTAATACCATCTACTGTTTGCTTTGTTCCATAATCTATATAATCTTGTCTTTCAATTTCTAGATTTAATTTTGCTGTATTTGCAACCATTTGTGTATTCTTTATAAGTTCATCATGTTTTACAGATTTATTATCAGCAGTCTCTAGAACTGTTCCGATTGGATTGTTAATCTTTCTAGAGTATGCAACAACTTTCATTCTTTGAAGTTCATAATCTCTAGCATCTGATACTCTTGCACTTCTTAGTTTCTCATCTGTTAAATCATGCCATTCATTATTTAATGTTGAAGTATTGTCTTCTTTATTTACCATTCCAGTTTGATATGCTGTATTTTTATAATCTTGACCGTTATATTTTATGCTAGCTTCGTTATTGCCATATTTAAATCTTACAACATAATTTCCTGCTACAAATCCTCCAAGTGAATACTTTCCTTTACTTGTTACATCTGTTGAATTAAATCCTTTTTCTGCAACAGTTCCTTTGAAAGCATCTGCTGGCCATAAGTATTCATATTCGATATTGTCAATACTAATTTTTTCAATTAATTCTACATCTAGTCCATCAATTCCGTTTTCGTTTGAGCTATCATAAGTACCATTTGCTACTTTTTGATTATATTTTAATGTATTTGTTTCTTTGTCTTCCCAAACTATACCATTTATTTCTCTATCATAGTTATAAAGTTCAATGTCTATAGCTGGAGCAGACTCTGTATCATCTTCATACCACTTCTTAACATTCTTCTTGAAGTCTATGTTGTCTGGTGCTGAATCTTTATCAATTCTACCTGCAACTTTTCCATCTGTATAATATGTTGAGTAGTTTGCAATTTCTGCTATATTATTCTTTTCTCCAAGTAAATTATTTCTGTTTGTTTGTGATTTATTTAAAAATCCTTCTTTATCTACTTCAAATGTTACAAATATCTCTATTCTTTCTCCTGCTTTTAATTTTAAGTTCTTTAAAGAATTTGTATTCATCTTTTTGTAGCTATTTGATTTATTGAAGTTATTTTCCTTATTCCATGTAACAGATCCTGTAGTATAGTTTGCTGTATCTTCATCTCTGTTATACTTATATGGAGCAACTTCCATAGAAGGTACTATTCTATAATAAGTTTGCTCTGCTATTCTCTTTGTTTCTCTTACTCCTTGTTTATTTAATACATTTGCTACTAAGTCTTTTTCAATTGGAGTAAATGATTTATCATAATAATCATTTAAAACATTAATTGCTTCTAGATATCCTTCTGATTCATTATAAGCTACTACTTTGTATGTTAAAAATACTCTAAGTTCTGTATTTGCTTTAATGCTTTTTACAACTTCTTCTGATCTTGAATATACTGTTGATCTATAAGCATAATCTGAACTATATAATCCAAGTGTATATGGTTTTGTATCAGCAGCTTCAATTTGTGTCTTTAATAAGTCTTGGTTTTTCTCATCTTCAAAATCATATAAAGTGTTATATTTATATGTTAATTCTTTTTCGTTTACTACAACTTCTGCTTTATATAAATCTTTTCCTACTGCTAAATCTGCTTCATCTCTTTCTTTTAATCCAAGATTTATATGTAACATATAATCATAAATTGTTCTATAAGTAATTGTTTTTAACCATTTTGTTTCTTTTATACTAATAAGTTTTACATCATCTGCTGTATCTAGAGAAATTTCTCTTGCAAATGGGAAATATAATCCAGCTTTTCCAGTTGATGCACTCATTTTGTATAATGGTAATGTATATCCATTCTTATCCTTTGTTGTAAGTGTAGAAATTCTTCTTGAATTATCATTATCTGATATTTTATATTCTTCTGATGTATAGTCTAAGCTATAAGATTTGTTTCCATCTTTAGATCTACCATTTGTATTTCCATTGTCATCCATTGGTGTGTTTCCATATACTTCAGTAAATTTCTTATTGAAAGAATCTCTTTCTGATTCATCTTCTATAGCCATAGAATCTTTTTCATATTTCTTTCTTCCATCTTTATTTTCACTCATGTATTTGTTTGCATCACCGTCTCCTGTTACTAGGAAATCAGTAGGTCTATAGTTTTGTCCATCATATTTGAATATTACATCATATTTTAATGTATATCCTTTATCTTGAACTTTATCAGTTCCTGGTACTGAAATATTTGCTATTTCATATTTACCATTTTTATCTGTATATACTGGGAAGTTCTTTTTAGTAACATTATCTGCTTCATACATTGAAGCTAGTTCTCTTTTAACTTCTTTTCCTTGTTTATTGAAATATACTTGATATACATATACTTCTGCTTTTTCATATGGCTTTTCACCATCTTCTTTTATACCGTCTATAGTATCTTTTTTCTTATCTGGTTCTGTATCAATCCATACTTCACCAGCAATTTGAATTGTTAATTTTATTACTGTTTTTGGTTCTTCATCATCGTCATGTGGAAGGTCTATTCCAAGTAATGATACATCAGCTGTTTCATACCATCTTGCTCCAATTAAACCTTCAGCAAGTGTTTGTGATTCTTTAGGATCTAAGTCTGTAAGTTCTAACCAATAATGCCATTCTACAATATGTTTATGGTAATATCCATGTGAACATTTTTTAGCTCCACCGCTACATGCATATCCTATGAATTTTCCATCTTTATCATATTGTGCTCTATGTGGTACTTCAGATGTTCCACCACATTCACAATAACTTGTTTCTTCTTCACACCATATTGCTTCGTCTTTTGGTTCCCAAGTAGCTTTAAAGTATTCACCTTTAAGTTTAATATATTTTCCAGCTGCATTCATATATCTAAATGATAGGTTAATATCTTCAATTTGTGTCATTCCATCTATATAATTTACTGTAATATAAAATGTTTCTCCTGTATGAGGATAAGCTGCTTTATCAGTATCATCTCTATCTGGGAAAACGAATTCCCATTCTTCTCTTGGAACAATTCCTAAGTTACTCTTTACTACTGCATTAGTCATCTCAGAGAATATTATTGTTCCTCTTTCTGATTTAACTGATTCTTCATAGTAAGTTACATCAAAAGGTCCTATTAAATATTTCTTTTCTTCTTCATCATAATAAGCTTTTGCATTTTTTGAATTTCCAGTTACTTTAAAATCAATTACTGGTGCATCTAGAGTTACAGTTTTTCCGTTTATAGTAACTTTTTTCTTTTCAGTTACTATATTTCCATTACTATCTTTTTTAGCAACTTTCTTTAAATAAGCTTCAAAAGCTTCTGCTTCTTTTTGAAGTGATGTAGATTTAACTACTGTACTTCCACCAGCTTTAGTAGTCCACCAAGCATATTGTACATATGTATATGGGAAATAATCTCCCTCTATTGAAAATTCTACATAATAATATTTTCCATCTTCACCTTTTGTAACAAAAGCTCCTGCTTCTCTTTCTTCCCCTTCATCACCTTTTATATCAACACCATATAGAGTAACACCTTCAACTGTAAGAGTAATTTCTTCTGTTACTTCTCCTGTGTATTCTTGATTTGTGATGTTATAAAAATCTGATGCATTTCCATAAGTATTTTCAGACATTTCAGCTAATATATAAGCTTCTGCTGGAGAACAAGTCTTTTCTTCTGATTTTGTATAATATCCATAAGTTAATGAATTTGCTACAGTATAAGGATTATCAAAATTTGTATCTGTTGAATATCCTGAAACTGATTTCTTTTCTTCGAACAATTTCTTTCCAATATCATTTTGAGTTAAATATGGTTCAGAAGATTGTTTATCTCCTTGTGTTACTATTGTACTCTTATAACTTGGTAAGTTTGTTCCCTTTTGACAACATAAAATGTTAAACATTTCATATAAGTCATTTAAAGTTATATAAGGAAATTCTGGTGGATCTCCTATGCCTTCAGAAAGCATTTCATTTGTTGCAGTAGCTAAAGATTTATAACTAAATATTCCTATAGCTATAACTATTGATGTAACTATTGCAATTATTATTGAAATTTTTGCTATTTTCTTATTCATATTAATCCACCACCTTTCTTTTTCTAATTACCCTTTTAATCTTATATTTATTCCTATGTAAAACATATACTGTAATTATTGCAAGTATTGCTGCTATAATTACTCCTGACATATAGATTAATGTTTCACCTGTCTTTACTGAAACGATTACATCTGCTACTCCATAATCATCTTCTGATTGAATCTTATTATTTGGAGTAGAATCCCTATCTGCAATTCCTTCTGCATTATATGCTTTAGAAATTTCTGCGATATTATTTATCATTCCTGTATTTTCTTCTGTCATTTGTTTTGTAAGTACTAATTTTAATTCTGCAGTTTCTCCTGGTGCTAATTGTTTTTTACTTAATGCTTCTGAGTAAATATTTCCATCAGAACCTTCATACCAACCTTTGTTCATTGTAGGATCAAATGATAATGATTTTTCTTTGTAATCTACAACTTGTTTTACATATCCTGCAATTTCACCTTCGTTTTTAACTTTAATCTTATATTCAACGAATACTTTTGAACTAGATAAGTATTTTGCTGGTATATCTATTTTTGCCATGTCTCCATTAAATGTATATTTATTTGTACCATTTTTATTTTGTACTGTTACTTTTGATACTTTATTAGTTAATGATAAGTCAAATATGCTTGCTTTTACTAATCCTAAGTCTATATTTGAAATACTTGTCTTATCTATTGTAATTACATCTGTTAAAGCTATTGCTTTTCCATTTAATCTTGAAGCATATGCATCTGAGTTAATGTTATCTGCTACTCCGTCTTTCTTATACTCTGTAACACCATATTTCTTATCATTATAGTAAAATCCTACATAATATTTACCTTTTGTAAGTCCTGAGAATGTATAAGTACCTTGATTAGATGTTCCAGTTTTATTTAATTCTTTTCCATTTGTAGCATTTATTAAAATTATCTCAACATTGCTAACTAATCTATCATCTTTGCTATATTTTGCATCTCTATTTTCATCTAAGAAAACAGATCCTGTGATTTTAAATTTACTTGTATTTGTATTGTTTTGATTATTATTTCCATTTGGTATAAATGGATTTGAAGGATCATCCTCTTCTGGATCTTCTGATTCTTCTGTTTTTTCAATTATGTGTGTTACTTCATTTGATTTTCTATCTTCTGAATCATTTTCAGAAGTAATATCAGCATAGTTTGTAACAACTTCTTCTTGTTTATCTGCGGCTAAGGCAACTGCTCTTACATTTACTATTAATTCATTATTTGGTTGGATACTTGTATATACAACTGCATCTTCATTATTAGCTACTACTTTTTCCATCTTAATTCCATCAGATACATAATCTAATTTTTGTACCTTTACTTTGTTTGGTAATTTATCTACAACTGTTACGTTTTGAGCTTTTACTTTACCTTCATTTTTTATATCAAATTTGTAGTTAATTACTTGACCTTTTGTAATATATTTATTAGTTACATCAGATGTTTGTGTTATAACTAATTTTGGTTTACCAATTTCAGTTGAAATCTCAGCTGTTCTATATTCTTCTCCATTTACTTTTACAGTACTATTTGTTGTAATTGTGTCTTCAAATTTTCCTTCATCTAAATCATTTGTCATAACTTCTAATTTAACATGTACTGTTCTACTTGGTTCTAATTTATCGATTGTCCATGTAAGTTTTCTTGAAGATTCATCATAAGATACTGAATTTATCTTCTTTGGAGTTATTCCATCTTCTTCATATCCAACTACATAAGCTTCTTTATATGTAACTAGTTTAGGTAATACTTTTTCTATTTTTATATTTTTCATTTCTGATTTAGTATTATTTTTAACTAATATCTCATATGTCATTTGCTCATTTACATTTACAACTATTGTTTCTGTCTTTACATTTTCTTCTAGTTTTAAGTTTGATTTATTTATTTTGTTTGTAATTTTTTCTGATTCTATTGCTTTTGCTAAGTCTTTAGCTGTAACCTTAGCATACATTTCTGTATAAACATCTGGAAGTGAATCTATCTTAGTTTCTTTATATGTAATTTCTCCATTTTCATCTTTTACTTCTTCAAATAAGCTATAAGTTCCATCTTCATTTTTAGTAAATCCTTCTTGTCCTGAATAATATTCTTCTATTGATGGAAGTTCATTTACTTGTGCATAGAAATTATATGTTTTACTTTCACCAGCTTTTAATGAAGGAATCTTATATGTTTTTTCAGAAGATGTATCTAAGAACCATCCACCTAAGTTATCTACTGTAGTATTTGGTTTAAATGTAGCAAATGTTGTTCTTTTTGGAAGTGGTACAGTAATTACTATATCTTCTGCTGTCTCTTCACCATCATTTGTTACTGTTACTTGATAATTAATATATTCATATTCACTAGCATCTTTTCCTTCTATAGTAGAACTTGCTTTTACTGAAAGGATTGGTCCTTGACCTGTTGTAAGACCTACTTTATCTGGAACTGATATTTCATTTTTAGCTGAAATATTAGTCATATTTGTAAAGAATGTTGCAAAAGAACCATATATATTTTCATTATGTTCTAGATTTGCTGGTATTTTATAATCATAAGAGAATTTTAATTTTTCTCCTATTCCCATTTCATAATCTTCATCACATACAATTAAATATGATTTAACTGTAGATAAATCTTCTACATCTTTTACCCAACCATTTGATTCATCATTTAATTCTTCTGTTGCATCTTCTTTGCTTGAATAATAAATTGTAGATTTTACTTTGTTTTCACTGCTTGCTGTTATTTTGCTTACCATTGTTGTATCTAATGTTGTTCCTAAATCCTCACCTGTTTGAATATCTTTATTTCCTTTAAAAGGAATTCTTCCTAAAATCTTTACATTTTTAACAACGTTTTCATTGTTGTTCATTGCTATAATATCCATAGTAGCAACTTTTGAATCATCATATATCTCGATTTTTCCATTCATTTCACCTTGTTCTACAGATGAAACTAAAGTATTATTATCATCAAAATTTGAAATAGCATTTGCACTTATAAGTCCAGATGGAGCTACATAAGATACTTTTACAGAAGCATTTCCTTCTTCAACTTTAGCATTATTATAAGAAGTTGCTCCTTCATTTGTATATTTTAATACTATTTCTTTTTCTAAGTTTGAAGTAAAGTTATCAAGAGTCATATCTGTATTTATAAGTAAGTTTGTACCATTAGTTATATTGTTTAGACTATAGTGCTTTTGAGTACCTTCAACATGTATTGTAATTACTATATTTTTTCCTACATATTTTGCTCTTACATCTTTTACTTTTAATTCATTTTCTGCATTTATAATTGAAACTTTTTTAATTGTTACTTCTTTAATATTTTCTGGAAGTACAATTTCAAAAGATGGATTTTTATAAAAATCTGATTCTTCTTTGTTATTATTGAATTCAACTTTAAGTTCTACGTCTTGATTCTTAACTATAGTACCTAAAGAATCTCTATTTATATAGAAGTTAGCAGATGTTGTAGTATCTAATAATTTAATACTATTTTCGATATTTTGAGCTTTACTTTCTACATCCCCTTCATATACTATATAAGCTTCTGTCTTATTTGAAATCTTATCAAAAGATTTTATCTCATCTTTAGAAAAATCTGTTTTTACTATTTTCTTTGTTTCTTCTATTTCAATATTTCCTACTTTTTCAGGTTTTGTAATTTCAATAGAAAGTTTACTTATATTTTTATCATTTAAATCAACTACATAATATTTATCATCTATAACTTCTGATTTATTTGTAATTTCACCAATTACTTTTCCATCACCTGTTAAAGTGATTTTTCCTTTTTCTCCAAGTATGTTATCAAAACTTGATTTATATACTTTAACTTCTTTATAATATGACGCTTTTTCTAAGTCATATTTATCATCTAATTTTGAAATAGCTTCTTCTTTTATATCTTTTAAAGCGATTTTATTTATTAAAGATGTTTCTGCTACATTTATTAAATACTTATATCCATATTCTGTTTCATATAAATTATTGTCATCATATTTATTTGCTATCATGTTTCCTTTATAAAGTTCTTCTTTTAGGACTTCTGATGTATATGTAACTATATCTCCTACTTTTTCTTTTACTTCATACTTTGCTTCGTATTCACCAGAAATTTTCTCTTCTGTTCCTTCCATAACAACGTTTGAAGTAATATTACTATTTAATTTAATTGGAAATTTTACATCGTTTCCACTAAATATATATGTTACTACAAAAGTTTCTGTGTCTTTTTCCATCTTTTCATCAGAAACTGAAATATGGATCTTATTATTTTCTCTATTAAAATTCCAATCCTTTTCAGTTAATGAATCTCTCTCATTACTAATTACTGAAACTTTATCTAAGTTTAATCCATCTATATTTAAAGCATCTATTTCTACTTCTGTTCTAGATAATGGCATATTTTTTCTATCCAGTCCAACTGTTACTAAAGTTTGTGCAATTACTTCATTTGCATCCTTTGTAGAAAATTTTACAAATTTAGAAAGTTCAGAACTTATTGTAACTTTTGAATTAGAAAGAAAGCTTAGATTCATTGTAACTTCTTTAGATACTTTTCTAGAATCTCCATCATTATCAATATAAGTACCACTTAAAGTTACTTTTGAACTACTACTTAAATTATCTCTCATATTATTTTCTATATATTTAATAGGAATAGTTAAATCTAATGAGTTTTCAGTATTTATTTGATTTAGTTTGATTACATTCTCTTTTATAGATTCAACCAAACTATTTTCTGCAATCTCTCCAAAAACATAATTTAATTTAGAATTAGATTTAAATTCGATTTGGGCATTTTTCAAATATCCAGCTTCTTTTACATCTACTTTCAATCTAATTGCCAAATTTTCATTATCTATTGTAGACTCACATGTTTGTTCTTTTTCTGTTTCTCCATCTACAAAAACTGAAGTGAAAGCTATATTTTCTTCTTCATTTACGTTTGCAGCAAGTACTATTGATTCATTTAATAACATCGAAACGTTAGAAAATACAATAGCACATAGTACTACTGTTGCAATAATCTTTTTAGATATAGTATTTAATTTTAGCATTATACATCCTCCTTAATTTCTCTAAAAATCGCATAATATCAAATCTTACAACACTATTATACACCCTTATGTCAACTTTTTCAATGCTTTTGTAACATTTTTGTAATAGTTTTGTATATTTTTTTACTTTTTAGTATCTAAATTGAAATATTACATAAAAATATATCTTTTGCGCCTATCTTTTGTCAATACAATTTTGCTTTTTTCTATATATTTTTAGTTTCAAATTATTAGTCTTTTTCTATTCTATTCCAAACCCTTTAATTTAGGACATTTCTGCAAATAATAATTATAAAAAATAAAAATAAAAAGCTGCGCTCCCAGGGATTTCCCTAGGAGTGCAGACTTTTTTCCGCTCAATTTGAAACTCCGTGATGCACAGGAGTCGTTTTGGTGCTTAAGGTCACGAAGACATATTCTCTTAGACTGCAGTAGTCAAGAATTTCTCTCAGTGCCTCCAAAGTGGCTTCCTTCCCAGCTGCGTCGTGCATGAGCACAACATTTAACCTGCCTGGCATAATTCCGCCTATTACATTTCTTACGATCTCATTTTTCGTCTTGGCAGACCCTGCGTCATCAGAATCTATATTCCAATCGTAATAGACATATCCTGCCTCCTCGACTGCTTTTACAGACTCTGACATAACACCTTCGCAGTAATTTCTGCTAACAGTGTTTGAAGATCCGCCCGGAAATCTAATTACTTTCGACGACTCTCCACCTGTTGTCTCTACGACCTGTTCCTCGATTTTTTTGAAGTTATCAAGTACTTTGTCGACAGACTCGTAAATGGAATAGTCGTGGCTGTAACCATGAAATCCAATTGTATGACCTTCTTCGTACTCTCTTCTTATAATGTCTTCCCTTCCTTCGAAGTTCAGAACAAAGAAAGTCGCCTTCACGCCATACTCTTTCAAGAGATCCAAGATTTGTGGAGTAATCGTTTCTGAAGGACCATCGTCAAACGTAAGGGCTATAATTCCTCTAGTAATCTTTACAGGCTGAGTAACTCTAGCTTCATTCCCAGAAGAATCAGAAACAGTGTAAATCAGTTCATAACTTCCAGCATCCTTAATCCGGTAATTCACCTCAACATTTTCCGTTATGTCCCCGTCATAATTATCCACAGCTTTGTACGGTCTTGCCTTTGCAGCGTCAATGCTCTCGAAGTACTCGTTCTCACCGATTGTGTCTAGCGTAATTACTGGCTCTGTCTTGTCCACAACTTTGATTGTAAGAGTCTGCGTAATTCCGAAGAATCTTGGCGTATAGCGAACTTTGTAGTTTCCAAGCTTGTTCCAGTCAATCACATCAGAATCTCTTTTAAAAATCCATGAAGTATCATGACCTGCAAAATTCGGCTTGTAATCATCAATGTTCACAACGTTTCCAACCTCAGTCTCTACAACGTACTTGTTCAGATAGGACATGCAAGACATGATACAGTAAGTATCAATCACCATCATATCAGCGAGCACAACCAGCGTCACGATCAGCTTAACCTTGGCCACCTTGCCAATCACCTGTTCCCGTCTATGGCCACGCTTAGGTACCGCAAAGTTTTGGGAACTCCGTCTCTTCATATAGTTTACCTCCTCAATATGCTTTGTTCCAAATCAAGACATGTCGTAGAAAAGATCCCACGAAATATCATAATCTGTAACATTATAATTATACCACTTTTTAGGTAAAAAGTAAATTATGTAACCTGTTTCATATCATTTAATTTACAAATATGTAATTTGCTTGAATACTATATAAACTTTGATATACACTTATCTTGAGAGATTTTATGTAAAAGGTAAGAAAAAATGGCAGATGCAGAAGAAGATATTTCAAAAAGAAAAGCTTTTCTAGATGAAATATCAAGATATAAAAATGTAATTGAATCATTCAAAAAAGTACTTGAGATTATTAAAACTAATGATCTTTCTTCTTTTGATGAATTTTTTTTAAACATAGCACAAAATACATCAGATTCATTAGATAGTGAAATTAGTTATATGCATGAATCTATATCTATTCTTTCTGATGCTCTAAAAAATGACGATTCTAGTGATTGTAAGCATTTAAGAGAGTCACTAGAACATTTAAAATATTTGTCTGACTCTCAATATAGAAATATAGACTCAAGAAATGTTTCGTTTTTATATAAAGAATATACTATGACTCAAAAGAAATCATTTCCTAGAATTGTACGTGGAAACAGTAGAAATTTTGCTAAATTTTTAGAAATGATTGATGAATCTGCTATTAATGATGCATCTATTATCTTTTTAAAAAAATTAAATGAAATTACTAGTGATATAAAAAAATATAGAGAATCTCTAAAAAATCAAAGTGACTCAGAAAGCAAAAGAAATATTGAAGTAGCACTAAATAATTTTGAAGAATCAGTAGATAGCTTTATTTCGGTAGCAACTCAAGATTCTTTTGGCTTTAGCTCACCAAATAACGATAATTATTTTGATTATCTTACAACAACTACTAGTTCTTTTCGATTTCCAAAAGAAACATTTCATCATAGATTTACTAATAGTTATAGTAAATTTTTATTTAATCTTACTAATCAAAAAGTTAATACTAGTTATTTTGAAATATTGCGTTCACTTATGCTAACACACGTTGCCTCTTCTTATGAGCAAAGTTTAAGTGAACAAATCCCAGATGAAATACTAGAATCTTATTTAAAAAGTTTTACTTCAATTGAAATGAATGAAGAAAAACTAGTAGCAAGTCAAAGAGAAAATGATGTTCAGCAAAAATATAGACAAATAAGAAATAGTATAATGCATCACCAGCTAACATATAATCCTGAAAATAATACAATTGTACTTAAAAGTAATTATATGAATTCTGCAGAAATTCCGTATGAACATTTTTTCGAAGCACTTTATAATTTATTTTGCTTCAAAGAGCCTCTAAGTTATGATAGTTTAAATGCATTTTTCTTGTTTCCAGATGACTTACATATAAATTCAAAAAAAGAATTATTTGAATTTTTTAATAACGCAAAAATACTTCAAATGGATTTTTCAAAATTATCTACTTTAGATGAAAATGAAATACACGAAATTTCTAATGAAATAATAAATAAATATTCTTCTATCTATATTTCTGATGGAAAAGAAGCATTTATAGAAGAAGTGAAGAAAAACGTAAAAGGTTTAAAAAATTTAGACGATTCTGTTGTAGATGACTTTTTATCTAATATTTCAATTAGAGAACTTAATGCATTAGAAAAAAGGCATATTGAAGAGAGAATAAAAATCACTTATGATTTTAGTGGAAAATTGCTTAAATCATCTATTCCAAATCTTGAAAAACTTACAGAAACTTCTTTACTAACTGATTTACAAAAAGATCATTTTAAAAATTGGCTAGAAAAAGTAAAAAATGAAGAAATTGATGATGATAATGTTAAAGAATATATGAATTCACTAATGCATTTACCCTTACCTACAGATTTTATAGAGAAAATAGTTAATTATTCAAAAACTAGTGATTTTTACAATATGCAATCAGATTCTAAAAAGTATCTTTTACAATCATTTTTAATGGAGCATACGCATCCTGATAAATTTGCTTCACTTGTTTTTGCAGATTACTTAAATAAAGTATTATTTAAAACAAACCTACATTTAAACATTGGAGAAAACTCAACATTTAATCCAAATAGTTTATATTTTATAAAATATAAAAAAGCAATTACTGCACAATATGCTATTGCACTTATTGGATACTCAATTGGAACACTAAAGAATTTATTAGACAATAACAATATATTTTTTAACTTTGGCTCTATAAAAATTCCTGAAGGAATTGAATATTCATGTTTCTTAGATAGTTCTAGTTTAGGAAGTAGATTAAATATACCAGGTCAGGTAGAACCAACTAAATTAGGTGAAGCTCTTGAAAAACGTCAAAATAGTAAAGATGATTTTGTTTCAGCACTTAATGAGCTTTCTATTAAAAATTTTGCATCACTTGGATACAATTCTCAATTTAATTTAGCAGAAGAAAAAGCACTTCCTAGATGGCAATCATATCAAGAGCTACTAGAAATGAAAAGTAAATATTCAGATTACTGCAAAGAGCATTCAGGTGATACTCTTGGAAGCATTGAATTTTTAGTAAAAAAATATTCTGATAAAATCAAAGGTCAAAGAGAGCAAGATGAAGATCAATCTATTATATTTGCAATTGATTCTGTGCTAAAACATCAAGGCTCTTCTGAAGGGTCACTTGAAGATGATCTAAACAAAAAATATACTAAAATACAAAAAATGAAATTATTAAGGCTATATAAACAAAAACACAATATAAAGGATTCTACTGTTGGTACAGATAATGTTTTATTGTATTTGTATAAAGATTTAGTCTTCTCTTCTGAGGATTCAGTAACTGAAAACGATTTATTAGCAGTTAAAGGTCTTCCAGAAAGTTTTATTCAAGAATTCTTAGAAGACTTTAAAAAGACTTTAGAAAGTAAACTTGACTTTGATTTAGGAAAATCAGAAATAGAGGCAAACGCTGGAATATCTAAGCTAAAAGAAGAACTTCACAAAAAAATATCTAAAGAATTCTTCTCTTCTTCAAGTATTGCTATTTTAGAAGATTTAATAGTTGGAGCAAAAGCTTGGGAAACTTTATATAATGCAGATGATGAAGAATTAGCAAATGATAGATTTGAATTTAATCAGGATAAATCTGAATTTTTTAGACATATAAGAAATTCTATTTCACATAATAGAATAATTATTCATAATGATACTGATTCTTTTTTCGAATTAGAATTTTTTGATACTTCTGACACACCAAACAGTACAGAAAATTCTTTTACTGCTAGGATTAAAAGTTTAGATGATATATTAAGTCTTACTGATGAAATATCTAGAGTTTTAGACAGTACATATAAATTACAGCATACAAACACTCCGACAATACAATCTATTATATATAATTGTCTTCATTCTCTTAATATATTTTCAAAAAAGACTTCTCCTAAATTAACTTCAAAAGATACTTCTGCAAAAGAATTAATGTATGAATTATCAGAAAATAGTATAAATTATGCAAAAGAGTTAATAAAAAGGTATGAAGGAAATTTTAACCCTTATGTTACTATGTTAGAAGGTATAATAAGAGAATATGAATCAACATTATCTAGATTTAAAGAAATGGAAAAAACTAGCCAAAATTCTAATGGTGATTCAAGATAAAGGAATAAAATATGGAAGATATCGCACTTAGGAATTCTTGCCAAGAAGTTTATTATATTTTATATCATTTAGATATAAATGACTTTGCAAAAATTCCGGAAACAGTAATTACATATATAGATTCTTATCGTAATAAAGATTACGATTATTCTTTCGATGCTTCAAACCGCAATTATTCTGAGCTTACAGCAGCTATTTTACTTACTATTTACCATGAATATATCGCAGATGAAAAATCGAAAAAAACTTTAGAAGATATTATAAAACTTAAAGAAAAAGAATCTTTTGTAAAGGAAAGAATAAATGAGAATAATAACTTTAAGTCTTCAAGAACCGACAATGAAGTTAAAGAACCTGAAACTCTAGACAGTGAAAAAATTGAAATAAAACAAAGTAGTGTTCCTATAGAATATAAAGAAAATTTATTTACAATAATTATTTCTAAAATTAAAAAGTTCTTTAACTTTTTTAAGAAAAAATAAACTAAATAGTAAATAATGAATAAAAAATAAGTATAAATAATAAAAAAGCAGTCCATGAATCTGTTTCATGGACTTATTTTTATACTTTCTGTTTAATTTCACCTGACTCATAGAATTTAAGTAATTCTTCTAAGTCTGCTATTTCTGACTTTAATCTCTTTCCTGTGTCTGTATCTCCAACTAATACTCTCTTACTTCCAGCTTCTTTTATAACTAATTCTGATATAATATCTTTTTCTTCTATAATAGCATTTTCAACTGATTCAAATGGTTTATTTTGACTTAATAATAATCCATTTGAATTTGATGTTAATATATATCCTGCATTACCAGTAGTCTGTTGATAACTTTTAGCAAATCCCCCATCTATAACAAGAAGCTTTCCATTTCCTCTTATTGGACTTTCTCCATCTTTTGCTTTTACTGGCATATGTCCGTTTACTATATGAGAATCTGTTTCTGATAAATTAAATTCTCTGAGAATCTTATTACATACTTCTTCGTTATTAGTTACTCTATAATATGGATTTTTTATTTCTTTATGCATTTCTGGATCTTTTACAAAATAGCTTTCAAAAGTAGCCATTTTATCTTTGCCAAAGAAAGGTGAATCTGGAGAAATCCATAAATACCACATAATATCTAAAGAATAATCATCTACTGTATCTTTATTTAACCAAATTTTATTTATACTTTCATTTATAATATCTAAATATTCTTTTCCTTTTGTTTTGTAACCTAAAAATTCTACTTCTTTAAATTCTCCTTCTTCAGTCATTGGAATACATGCGTGGAACAAAAGATTTGAATTAAATATCTTATATAATGATCCTTTTTTTATTAAAAAGTCAATATGATCATTTAATCTTTGACTCTTTTTAAAAGATTCAGAAAGTCTATCTATTACTTCTTTTTCTTTTTCAGATAATTCATAAACATTATTTGGATTTATTGTTGGAAAATTAGTATCATTTATTTCATATTTTTTTCCATTTATAACAATATATCCTTTTTTCAAGTTCATTTTATCTAAAAGAAGTCTATTTTCCATATGGTATTCTGGATGTCTTCTTATCATCTGTCCTTCAAGCTTAAATTGTATGATTGTAATAGCTTTATGTATTTTTGCGATAGTTATCTTATCACTGCTATCATATTTTGATTCATCAAATACTTTTGGAAAGAAATTTCTGCATTCATCATTTTTATATGTTTCCATTGCAAAAGTAGAAAGAGGTCTTATATTTATACCATAAGCATCTTCTAGAATTCCTATATTATTATATCTAGCACTATTTCTTATAACAGTTGCAATACATGCTTCATTACCACAAGTTGCTCCAGTCCATAAAACATCATGATTTCCCCACTGAATATCTAAGCTATGAAATCTTTTTAATTTTTCTACTACTAAATCTGGATGAGCTCCTCTATCAAAGACATCTCCAACTATGTGAAGGTGATCAATTGCCATTCTTTTAATTAAATTAGAAAGAGCAATAATAAATTCTTCTGCTTGGTTTAGTTTAATTATTGTATTTATAATTGCTTTATAATATCTTTCTTTATCTTTTTCATTCCATGCAGGAGTATTTAAAAGTTCATCTATAACATATTCAAATCCACTAGTAATTGCTTTTCTTACTTTAGATCTTGTATATTTTGAACTTACTTTTTTTGCAACTTCAACTAAACGGTATAAAGTAATACTATACCATTCATCTATATCTTCTACTTCATTTTTAATTAGCTTTAATTTTTCTTCTGGATAATATATTAAAGTAGCAAGAGTATTTCTCTCCTTTTTTGTAATAGAATTTTCAAAAACATCTTCAATTTTATTTTTAATAATTCCACCACCATTATTTAAAATATGTTCAAAAGGAGCAAACTCTCCATGAATATCACTTAAAAACATTTCTGTTCCTTTTGGAAGATTTATAATGGCTTGAAGATTAATAATCTCTTCACATACTTCATATATGTTTTTATACTCTTTGCTAAGCAAATTTAAATATTTTCTTTTATCATATTCATTTTCCATATTAAACATCCTTTTTTTAAAAGTACTTTTATATTATACCATAATTGCATATTTTTGTCATTTTAATATATTTATCGGCTAAAAATCAGATATAATGCGGTCAAAATCTCATTTTTTTATTTCAAACTATTGACATGGCTAGATTTTTACACTATAATAATTTAAGACATCGCGAGATAGAGCAGTTGGCAGCTCGTCGGGCTCATAACCCGGAGGTCGTAGGTTCGAGTCCTACTCTCGCAACCAAAAGTTAAAAAATAGCGTGTTTCAATTTTTTTGAGACACGTTATTTTTTAGTTTATCACTTTAGTTTTTCTTTCTATTTTCCCTTTATATAGATAAAATATTGCAAGCTTTTGTTAATAAAGTTATTCTAATTATATTTTATAAATTAGCGTTTTTTTAGTCCATCTTTCCAATCACTTAATCTTACGACAACAGTACCGTTTATTATTTTTATGCCATCTTTCTCCGGATAGTATTTCATACTTTTATATTCTTCGGTTTCAAATATATCTTCACTTTCCCATTCACTTACTAAATTTAAATTAGTTCCCAAATATTCATATAATATAGCATTCCAGCTATCTAGATTTCCCCACCAAATAGTAGATGTATCAGAAATAAATCCCCAACTTCTATCAAAAATTTTATTTTTCTCAATATCGTTATTATATTTATTTAAGTACTTATTATTTTTTAATCCTCCCAATAAAAGAACAGGTGTATCTGGTGTATATTCATCTAATTCTTCAATTCTTGTTACTAGTCTATTTGTAGTTAATATTGCTTGATTTTGCATTAATCTAATTGCATTATATGACGCATTATCTTGACATATATAAATCCATGAAATAATTAAACTACATATAATTACAACATTTTTAAATAAGTTAAAAATTATCGTTTTAGGTAATAGTTCTATTATTTTAAAGAATATTGGAAATACTAATATCATAGAACAAGCCATTAAAATATGAATATCTACTTCAGGAGCAATTATTTCAATTATTCCAAAGCATAAAGGTGATAATATTATTAAAGCTATTAACATTATTAAGTTTGAAATATTTTTATATATTTTATTTTTAATAGCAAGATATATTATTGAAATAAGTACAATAGCAAATATTATACTATAGAATATATTTGTTCCCCAAATAGTGTTAGGAATCATCTTATCATTAAAGAAATAGTTAAAAAAGCTTTGATATGCTTGTGGAATTAAACTAGGCATATCAAATATTATTCCCAAACCAATTTTATTTGCGCCATTATAATTTGCTATTTGTAAATTAAGAGCAATCAAAACTAAATGCGATATTATATAAAATACAGCAACACCTATTAGACCCATTAAAATATATCTGATTATATTTGATAAAAATTTCTTTTTTTCAACATTATTTAATATATCTATAATTAATGTAGATATACAAAGTACCATTGCTACAGAAAGATATGTTTGATATATTCCAATTGAATATGCAAGTAATAAACCACTAATAACAACTACTTTTTTATTTTCATATTTCCTTATAAGAAAAACAGATAATGTTGCTAAAAGTAATCCTAATATATACGCATCAGAACAATAAAAGAATGTAAGTGTTGCTGATATATTAGGTGCTACTGCTAAAATAATTGCTATTAAATATTTAAAAAACTTTTTCTCTATTTTAAAAATATCTATTAGTAAAATAACAGTTATTCCTAAAAGAATACTACAAATTAATGTAGATAATATCGGAGATACAATATTTCCTTTTAGCATTTGTACAAAATATAATCCAAATCTCAATAATCGAGCTTCCCAAAAAGTTGCCTCATGATATATGCTATTTATTAAAGTATCTGGGCCTGTTATTTCTAAGGCATATAGTGCAAAATGTGTAATTAGTGATGTCATTAATGTGACTATAAAAATTGATATTTTTTCTTTTTCAAATCTTAATTTAATATTCTCAATATCTTTTTGAAATATTTTCTTTAACCTTTCCATTATCTTTATTCCTTATATTATTTGAGTATTTATATTTTTTCTTAATAATCAATATACAAATGCTGTATATTGATATTAATACCATATTATACCATATATTATTATTACATGAATAAATTAGATAAAAATTAGCAAGCAATTTTTATTTTCCATAAAAAAATCCCTTCATACTCTTAAGTACAAAAGGAAAATTTAAAATTATAAAGCATTTCCATTTTCTGATAAAAAATCACATATGACATCTTCTGATGCAATAGGCGTAACTTTATTTTTAGATAAAATTGCAAGCAATTTATTTACCATTGTTTCATTATTGCATACATTTTTAATATACTTATTTTCTAAAATTTCTTGCTGATTGCTTACTTCTCTTTTATTAATTTCTATATCATATTCATTCTTATCTTTTTTTAATATTTTAAAATATTCTATTTCCATTAAATCAATATTACTATCCAATAGCTCTTCATCTTGATATGAAACCTTTGAAAATATTTCTCTCATTTCTAGCATAACCTCCCCTTACAAGACTATAGTAGCTTTTCTAGTAAACGTCAAGGAAAATCGTATGTGTGCATTCGACAAAAAACGACACAGAGAAAAGAAGTCTCCTCTCTGTGCCGATTTGGTTAGTTGCCTCTCTCTCTCTCCCTGGTCTTTTTTACATCTTTTTTTGTTGCAATTACATATATACTGATTTGGAAAACCAGCACCATGATACCAGCAACAATGCCGCCCGTTTTGAAGCATCCAATGCTCCACGATGCAACCCAGATGAAGTAAAGCACAGTCAAGAAGAGATTTGCGCGACCTACGAAGCAAGCAACCATTCCGACACACGTAAGCAAAAGCGTACCGATAAGGCTGTTGTGTGCAACGAGATGGAGAGCCATCATAAGCCGCTGGCAACCGAACCATAAAACCATCCAAACCAAATATGCCATAAAAGCACCTCCTAAGTAAGTAGTATTTGGATTTATCAAATGGGCCAATCTATTATAATTATAACATATTTGAGGCTTATTCTCAAATAAAAAAGGGAAGAGAGCTTATAAGGAAACCCCTCTAAGCTCTCACCTTTTTAGTGTCTTCTTTTGCCATCAAGTGCCATCGCAAGCAGTATTCCGTTCAAAGATAACCCGACTAAGGCATTTACTATCTCCCCATCGAATATGCATACGAAGAACCAGAGTCCCAGCATTGCATACGTAATGTAGAGAAGTAACTTTCCTTCACGAATAATCATCGCACATATCACCGAAATAATGCTCTGAATTACTGTAAAGAAAAAGCTCCGGCAGTCTATGATACCAATGAGCATCATCATCCGCTGCGAGATCACCCAGGCAATCATCCAAAATACGTATCTCATTGTCTTCCCTCCGAAAAAAAAGATTTTTTCTTGCCTGAACGTACTTTACATAATATTATAGCATATTTTATTTTCTCTTACAATTTCTTAGAAAGCTTTATTTTTAACACAAATTCATTCTTATTTCTCTTTACAGTTAAACTTACCACATCTCCTGGTTTTTTACTGTAAATATATTCTCTTAGATTGCACATTCTGTTTATCTCTAAATCATCTATTTTTACTATAATGTCTCCTTCTTTGATATTAGCATTTTTTAGATTACTTCTTTTATTTATATTTTCAACATATACTCCATTTTCAAAATCAGTCACATCTTTTAAATATGGTATTACTTCTCTGTCATACCCGTATATTCCAAGATAAGCTTCTTCAAATTTTCCCTCTTCTTCAAATTTCTTAATAATTGGCTTTACTATATTTATTGGAATTGCAAATCCAATCCCATCTGCTTCATTTACTTTAACAGATGTAATTCCTATTATCTCACCTTTTTCATTTATAAGTGGTCCGCCACTATTTCCTTCATTTATAGTTGCATCTGTTTGAATAAGCCCTTCCATATATGAGTAAGTATTGTCTTCATTTTTTATTTTTATAGTTCTATTAATTCCACTAATTATTCCAGATGTTACTGTCTGTCTAAATTCAAAGCCTACAGGATTTCCTACAGCATATGTTTTTTGGCCTATAGAAACTTTGCTAGAATCACCTAAAGCAACACTTTTTAATCCATCTATTCCTATCTTTATAATTGCAAGGTCTATTTCTTCATCTGCCCATACAACGCTTCCCTTATAAGATATGCCTGTGTCTAACGTAACATAGCAATTATTATACTCATTTCCTACTACATGTTCATTTGTTAAAATATATCCCTTTTTAGATACTATAACACCTGTTCCAAGACCTAAACTTTCTACTCCATTTTCTAAGAATATACTTGTTCCATTTTTCTTAAGCTTAGATATTCCAACTACTCCTTTTATGGAATTTTCAAGATTCTCCTCTACTTTTCCATTATTTTCTACAGTTCTTAAAAGTTTAGTTCCAATTGCTACCTTTTCATAATTATAGATTTGACTATCTAAATATAAAATGTAAATTATAATTCCTAGAAAAGAGCTAAGAAGTATTATAAGTATTTGTATAGCAATATTTTTAAATCTATTTTTCTCTATACTATACATCTAAAATCCCTCCACAAAATCTAATAAATATTTTTTGTCTTATATCTGACTTTTATTCAAAAAATTTCCTTTAGTCTTTAAATTAATACGTTTTTATTACTTTTTAATTGCTTTTTATTTATTTTTTAGTAACATTTAAGACAATTGCATAAGATTTTTATATAATTACAGTGGTTATATATAGGTACTTAAATTGTAGAAAATACTATACTAAAAAGGTTTTAAAAAAATGGTGATTTAAAAATGCTAAAAAAGGATGTTTATAACTTAACAAACCCTCAAAAGAATATGCTAAGAGCTGAGCAAACGGCTGAAAAAGGAAGTCATATAAATGATATAAATTCATTTATGAAACTAGATGGAAATTTAGATCCAGAAATACTTTCTAAAACACTAAACAAGATTATTGAAATAAATGATTCTTTTAGACTAAAGTTTGTAGAAAAAGATGGTGATGTACTTCAATATGTTGAAGATTATGAATATGTTCCTATTGAAGTTATTCATTTTGATAAAGATGATATTTCTGATTTTTTAGAAGATTTTAAGAAATTAGAAGTAAATTTAAAGACCACATTTATTTTTAAAATCGGAATTACTCCAAGCTGTTCTTTTGTATTTTATAAATCACATCATATAATCTCTGATGCTTGGGGAATGACTCAAGTTGCAGAACAAATAAAAGAAATATATACAAAGCTTTCAAGTGGTGAGGATTTATCCTCTTACGCTAAACCTAGCTATTTAGATTTTATAGAAAGAGAAAATAAATATTTTGAATCTAATAAATATAAACTAGATACTGAATTTTGGTCAGAATATGTAAAAAGTATGACACCTTCTAAAATATTTAATGCTTATATGGATAAAACACAAGGAACTAGATTTGAATATGTTTTAGATGATGAACTTTTTTCTAAAATTGAAGAATTTTGTAAAAAGAATAGTATTACTGAATACTCTTTCTTTTTAGCAATACTTGCAATTTACTTTAATAAAATCTATAGCAAAAAAAGTCTTGTAGTTGGTACTCCATTTTTAAATAGACAAAAAAGGAATAATGAGTTTGAAGAAACAGGTCTTCATATTATGACTATGCCTTTAAATATTAATATTGATACTTTTGATTTTATTAAGCTTTGTACTGATATAGGACATAGCAATATGGCTTTATATAAGCATTCTGGTATGTCTTATTATGAAATAAAAAAATTATATAGTGACTACTCTGGAGATTTAGAAGATTTATTTGAAGTTGGATTTTCTTACCAAATAAATAAACTTACTAATTCTATGGAATCTAGAGATAAAGGTGTTTGCTCTTGGCTATTTTGCGGTGAGCAAACACAAGCTTTGACTATGCATGTATCTACTTTAAATAATTATAAAGTATTATTTTATGATTATCTTTATAGCTGCTTTACAAGTGAAGAAATAGAAAAAATGAATAAAATAATACTAAATCTTATAAACCAAGTAGTAGTAAAAGAAATTTACGAAATTGATAAATTAACGCCACTTACTGATGATGACATAGATTCTTTATCTACATTTAATAATACAGGAAATGTATCAAAATCAAATGATACTGTAATTAGCATATTTGAAGATATTGCTAAAAAATATCCAGACAATGTTGCTATTGTAATTCAAGATAAAAGTATTACTTATTCTGAATTAAAGAAAAAAATAAATACTTTAGCTGCTCTATTAAAATCTAGAGGGGTTACTTTAAATACACCAGTTGCACTATTTTTTGATAAAAGTATTGAAATGATAATTGCAATGTTTGCAGTACTTAAATGCCGGTGGATGTTATGTTCCAATTTTACCTAATGAAAATCCAGATAGAGTAAATTATATTTTAAATGATTGCAATCCTAAAATCATACTTACACATAAACATTATGATGGTTTTCTAATGTATCCTTTTGAAGTTATAAATATAGATACTATTGATTTAGATAAAAAGAAAAATAATGTTAATGTAGAAATTACTCCTGAAAATGTAGCATATATAATCTATACATCAGGATCAACTGGAAATCCAAAAGGTACAATGGTCACACATAAAAACATCTGCAGTTTAAAAAAATCAATTGAAAATGATTTTATTTTAAAAGCAACTGAAAAAGATGTATCTATGTCTCTTCTAAAGTATTCTTTTGATGCTTCTGGAATAGACATATATACTTCTCTACTTTTTGGTGGAAAGCTTGTTTTAGTATCTAAAGAAGATGAATTAAATCCTGAAAAGGTAATTAGAATAATTGAAAATCAAAAAGTTACAAGATCTTTCTTAATTCCAAAATGGATTGAACATATTGCACTTCAAGATAAACTTTTAGATGCAGATATTAGTAGCTTAAAAATACTTGGTACTGGTGGTGAAGTATTAAAACCATATATTTTAGAAAGTCTTCTTTCTAAGTATAGTAATTTAAAAGTACTAAATTTGTATGGTCCTACTGAAACTACTATGTTTACTACTATAAAGCCTATAAGTATTTATGAAATTAAAAACAATTATACAAGTATTGGGAAACCAATATATGGTGCAAGACTTGCAATTGTTAATGAATTTAATGAACTTTTACCAATTGAATCTAAAGGTGAACTTGTAATTTATGAAGATGATAATTCTATTTTAAATATTGCTGATGGATATTTAAATCTTCCTGAACAAACCGAAAAAAGATTTATTAAAATGTATCATTCTATACTAAAAAAGAATGTACGAGCTTATAAAACTGGAGACATTGCAAAAATAAATAAAAATCTAGAGATAGAATTTGTTGGAAGAACTGATGACATTGTAAAAATAAATGGTGGATATCTTGTAGCTTTAAATGAAGTAGAAAATCAAATAAATAAAGCTTTGGGAAATGA
The DNA here is from genome assembly GCA_947628215.1 of uncultured Clostridia bacterium. GTDB lineage: Bacteria > Bacillota > Clostridia > TANB77 > CAG-508 > UMGS1994. The sequence goes on from CANQYZ010000008.1 coordinate 54,172, forward strand.
TTACGAAGTTTGCCCTGTAGCAGTACCATATCATAATAGTAAGATAATTGTTCTTTTTGTAAAACAATCAGATAATCAAGTCTCTGTAGATACTATTAAAGACTATATAAATAAAAATATTTCATTCTATATGAGACCTAAAAAATATATTGAAATAGAAGATTTTCCAAGAAATTCTTCTGGAAAAATTAATAAAAAAGAGTTAAAAGAACTTGCTCAAAAATATTTACTTGAACGTACAAACAAAATAATATCTCCAAGAACAGATACTGAAAAAGAGATTTTTGAAATAGTCTCTAGCATTTCTAAATCAAAAGATTTATCAATACTAGATGATTTTGTAGATGATTTAGGATTAGATTCTTTATCTATTACTACTCTATACTCTGCTCTATCTAAATATAATATTGCTATACAAGATATTTATAATAACTCTAACATTAAAGATTTAGCAGATTATATTGATAATAATAATGATACTGAAATTACGCCTGATTTATCAAACTTACAAAATGCAAAAATTTTAAATAATGTTAGAAAATTTGATTTAAGTACAGTGCTTTTGACTGGTGTAACAGGATTTCTTGGAATTCATCTCTTAAGAGAATTATTATTTGATAAAAATGTAAAAAAGATTTATTGCATAATTAGAAATAAAATAATTAATTTATCTAGTAAAAATAGATTAGATAAGGCTTTAGAATATTACTTTTCAAATGATGAAGAGATATTAAATTTAATTAATGAAAAAGTTCAAATATTAAATGGAGATATTACAAAGTCTTCACTTGGACTTGATAAAAAGACTTATACTATGCTTCAAGATGAGGTTACTACAGTTATAAACTCAGCTGCAAATGTAAAACATTTTGCAAAAATTTCTCAAATCAGAAAAGATAATGTTATAAGTGTTGATAACTTAATTGAATTTTGCCAAAATAAAATTTCACTTGCTCATATCTCTACTTTATCAGTAGCAGGATATCAAAGTGATGAAGTAAATAATAGAATTTACAATGAAAATACACTTTATATTGGTCAAGATTTTAATAACAATCCTTATCTTATAAGTAAATTTGAAACCGAGAAAAATATACTTATCAAAGCAAATAGCGTCGGTCTAAATGCTGTTATTTTTAGACTTGGAAATATTATGCCAAGATATTCTGATGGGGTATTCCAAGAAAATTACACTCAAAATGTATTTTTATCAGCAATTAGTTCTATATTAAAATCTGGTGTTATTACTCAAGATTTAAATAGTTTAAAGATTGAATTTAGCCCTGTTGATAAATGTAGCAATATTATATTAAAAATTTTAAATGCTGGAAGGTCTAATACAATTTATCATGTTTTAACTGATAAATTAATAACAATTTTTGAATTTAAATCAATGCTTAAAGAGCTTGGATATAACATATCAGATGTAAATTTTCAAACTTTTATAGACACCTTAAGTCAATATAGCGATGAATATACTAAAGAATACATACTCGGAAATAAACTAAATCCATATTCTCAAGATCTAACATTAGACTTATTAAAACAATTAGGAATAACCTGGGAAGAATTTGATATACAATATTTAAAGAAAATAATAGATGTAATTAAAAAATTTTAGAAAGGTCTGTGATTTATTTTGAAAGATACAAAAGAGGTAAAATCATTTAAAAGGAAGTTTATTTGGCTTGTATCTATAATAGATGCAATTACTGTAATATTAACCTACAATATAATGCCACTAGTTCAAGGTTTTCCACCTAATTCAGAGGACTTAGCATTTCAAAGTGCAGTTCTTCCAGTAACACATATTCAGCAATATATAATTGTATTTTTTATAGGTATTACAGTTCACCTTCTTACTTTTAAATTTTTAATGAAAGATATTTATAAATATTTAAACAAATATTATAGAAAAGAAAATATATCTTATAAAGAAATATACAATGTTAGAAAGAAATGTATAAATATACCTTATAAAGTTGCAATATTTCACATTTTCTTGATTATTGGTATTGGAATTATATTTAACTTCATAATGCTTGCTTCTGCTTTTGCAATAATTAAATTTACTCTTATGATTGTGGCTATTGCTTCTGTTATTGCTATTGCAATTTTAGTTGGTACTCAAAAGTTATTTTATAGCGTAATTATGACTACATATAATTTAACTGACAAATATGAAAGAAATATTGGATATAGAATTACAAATTCTAAAAACTTACTACTTCAGGTTATACCAGTAATCTGCGTTATAATGATTGTCGTAACACTTATTGGATATTCTCAGACAGTAAGTCAAGAAGGACTTGCTACTGCAAATTATTATAAAGCTTATTTAAGTAGTAAAAATATAAAACCATCTGAAGTTGATATGCAATCTTTGAAAGATATTTTATCATCTATTCCTCTTGAAAATGAAGATGATTACTATTACATAATCTCACCAAATGATGAAGAAATATTTGTATCAAAAGAAGATGGCTCAATCAGTGATTTCGTATTAAAATATAGAGATTTCTTCTTCAAAGAAGATTCAGGAATGTTATATGAAAAGTTTGAATCAGATGAACAACTATATGCTTTAAAATTAAAAGATTCTGACGGAAGAGAATGGTATGTTGGATATAAATTTATTGTAATGGATTCAGATTTATTAATCTACTATACAGAAATTATTGTATTAGTTATTTTTGCATTCTCAGTACTTCTATTAATATGGTCAAGAAATATATCTAATAACTTAATTAAAACAACAAGTAGATTAAAAGAAATGGCTGAAGAAGAAGATTCTGTGGATGATACTAAACCTTTACCAATTGCTTCAAATGATGAGTTTAGCGACCTAGCATATTATTTTAATAAGATTCAAGAAATAAATAAGCAAAACGTACAAACAATTAAAAATAGTCAAGATCTATTAATAGAAAGAGAAAGACTTGCATCACTTGGTCAAATGGTTGGTGGTATAGCACATAACTTAAAAACTCCTATTATGTCTATATCTGGTGCTGCTGAAGGTTTATCTGATTTAACAAAAGAATTAGATTTATCTATAGGAAATTCTCAAGTTACTGAAGAAGATTATCATGCTATTGCAAGTGATATGAATACATGGATTGAAAAAATTAGAACTCATACATCTTATATGTCTGACGTAATTACTGCTGTAAAAGGTCAAACAGTCGTATTTTCAGAAGAGCAAATCTATCCATTCTCTGTATCTGAGCTATTTAAACAAGTTGAAATCCTAATGAGACATGAACTTAAAAACTCTATCACAAAACTTGTTATAGATAATCAAACATCAGATAAAGACCAAATTTATGGAAGTATAAATAGCATGGTTCAGATTTTAAATAATATGATTTCAAATTCTATTCAAGCATATAACAATAATGAAGAAGAAATGCCAATTAATTTAACTGCTAAAATAGATAATAATAAGATAGTAATTAGTGTACAAGATTTTGGACCAGGACTTCCAGAAAACGTAAAACAGAAGTTATTTAAAGAAATGATTACAACTAAAGGAAAAGAAGGAACAGGACTTCGGACTATATATGTCTTACTCAAATGTAAAAGCTCATTTCCATGGAAATATTACTTTTGATACATCAAGTAAAGGTACTACTTTCTATATTACTTTACCTATTTACAAAAATTAATTTTTATGATTTTATATAAATATAAAAAGAAAGGTAAAAAAAGTTATGAGAATAAATATCAATGCTAAACCTTTAACTGAGCAGCAAGAAAATGGTGATAATCAATCACAATCAAAAGCAACTATTAATAAAAATGATTATAAAATAATTGCTGTAGATGATGAAATGGGCATTATTGATTCCCTTTCAGTATACTTAAGTCGTTCTGGTTATAGATTAGTTGGAGTAACAGATCCAATGGAAGCTATTGAAAGAGTTAGAAATGAACATTTTGATTTAATGCTTCTAGATTTTATTATGACTCCTGTTCATGGTGATAAGGTTGTAGAGGAAATTAGAAAATTTAATAAAGAACTATATATTTTATTACTTACTGGGCATAAAGACTTAGCTCCACCACTTGAGACTATCAAAAAGCTTGATATTCAAGGGTATTGTGAAAAAAGTGATAAATTTGATCAGCTTCTTTTACTTATAGAATCAGGTATAAAGTCTGTTGAACAAATGAGATTAATTAAATCAATAAATAATGAACTTCAAGAGTCTAAAGAATTGCTTGAAAAATCTTATTTAGAGACTATTGAAACATTAAGATATACTGTTGAAGCAAAAGATGTATATACAAGAGGTCATTCAGATAGAGTTTCTGAATATTCAGTACTTATTGGTGAAAAAATGGGGCTTCCTGAGGAAGAAATTAGAAAGCTTAAAATTGGTGGTTTATTTCATGATATTGGAAAAATTGGTATACCAGACTCAATATTACTTAAACCAGATAAGCTAACACCAGATGAATATTCAGAAATTAAAAATCACCCTTCAATTGGAGCACACATACTATCAAATGCAACGATTTTTGAAGATATTATACCAATTGTAAAACATCATCATGAAAGATATGATGGAAAAGGATATCCTTCTGGACTTGCAGGAGAAGACATTCCTCTTCTTGCTAGAATTACAGCAATAGCAGATACATTTGATGCTATGATGTCTAGACGTTCATATCGTGATGCTATGAATCAAGATACAGTTACTCAAGAATTGTTAAAATGTTCTGGAACTCAATTTGATCCAAAAATTATTCCAGTCTTTCTTGATATAATTGAAAATAAGAATGATAAAATTCAAGAAATAAGAGCAAAATATTAAAATTTATAAAAGGGTCTAAAATAAATTAGACCCTTTTTTTTATATTATTTTACATCTTTCATAGATAAACTTACCTTTTGTCTATCATTATCTATTCCAATTACTTTTACTTTTACAATATCTCCTACAGAAACTACCTCTGACGGATTTTTAATAAATCTATTTGAAAGTTCTGATATATGTACTAATCCATCATGCTTTACACCAATATCAACAAAAGCTCCAAAATCTGTTACATTTCTAACCGTTCCATTTAATACCATATCTTCTTTTAAATCTTCAAATTTTAATACATCATTTCTTAAAATTGGTTTTGGCAGATCTTCTCTTGGATCTCTTCCTGGTTTTGAAAGTTCATCTATTATGTCTTTTAATGTTAGCTCTCCTATATCTAATTCTTTTGACATTTTCTTAATATCTACTTTTGATAAATCATTTTTTAAACTCTCTAATTTTTCTTTTTGAGATAAACAATCCACAGAATATCCCAAAGATGTTAATAACTTTTCTGCTTTTTCATAACTTTCTGGATGCACTCCTGTTTTTTCTAATGGATTTTTACCATCGAAAATTCTAATAAATCCTGCACATTGTTCATATGCTACTTTTCCAAGCTTTGGTACTTTTAGAAGTTCTTTTCTTTCTTTTATCTCTCCATTTTCATCTCTAAACTTAACTATGTTTTTAGCAATAGATTGATTTATTCCTGCTACATATGATAAAAGTGATGGTGTTGCAGTATTTACATCTACTCCAACTGAATTTACAGCATCTTCTACTACTCCAGTTAAGCTTTCTGATAATTTCTTTTGATTTACATCATGTTGATACTGCCCTACTCCTATAGCTTTTGGATCTATTTTTACAAGTTCTGCTAATGGATCTTGAAGTCTTCTTGCAATAGAAATTGCTCCACGAAGTGAAACATTTATATCTGGATATTCTTCTGTTGCAAGTTTTGATGCTGAATATACAGAGGCTCCAGCTTCACTTACTATTGTATAATACACTTCTTTATCTACTTCTTTTATTAAGTCTGATACAAATTGCTCTGATTCGCGTGAGGCTGTTCCATTTCCAATTGCAAACATATTAACGTTATATTTGTCAATAAAAGATTTTAAAACCTTTTTTGCCCCTTCTACGTCGTTTTGAGGCTCTGTTGGATATACTGTTGCTGTATCTAATAATTTTCCCGTTGGATCTATTACTGCTATTTTGCATCCTGTTCTATATGCTGGATCAAATCCTATTACTGTCATTCCTTTAATTGGTGCTTGAAGTAATAATTGTTTTGCATTCTTGCCAAATACTTTTATTGCCTTATCTTCTGCTCTTTCTGATAAATCAGCTCTTAGTTCTCTTTCAATAGAAGGTTCTATTAATCTTTCGTAAGAGTCTTGAATTGTGTCTTTTAATAATTGACTAAATGGGCTATTTTCTTTTATTACATCATTTTCTATATAAGAAATAATTTTCTCTTCTGGCTTTTCTATTTTTACTTTAATAAAATCTTCGTTTTCTCCCCTATTTATTGCAAGTATTCTATGACTTGGCAATGTCTTTATATTCTCAGAATATTCTTTGTACATGTCATATGTTGACTTTTCATCTTTAGTAGCTTTTGTTGTAAGTACTGCTTCTCTTATGCAAAAAGATTTTATTTTCTTTCTAAAATCTGCTCTGTCAGAAATATTTTCAGCAATTATGTCTTTAGCTCCGTTTATTGCATCATCTTCTGTTAGTACTTCTTTTTCTTCATTAATAAATTCTTTTGCGATTTCATAAATATTTCTCTTATCTTCTTGAGCATATATGATGTCTGCTAAAGGTTCTAATCCTTTTTCTTTTGCTATAGTTGCACGTGTTCTCTTCTTTTGTTTATATGGTCTATATATGTCTTCAAGTTCTGATAGAGTAAGTGAATTATCTATACTTTGAACTAGCTCTTCTGTAAGTTTTCCTTGTTCATCAATTAACCTTTTTATTTCTTCTTTTCTTGCTTCTAAATTTCTTAAATAAGTTAGTCTTTCATCAAATGTTCTTAATGTTTCATCACTTAAATTTCCTGTTGCTTCTTTTCTATAACGTGCTATAAATGGAATTGTGTTTCCATCATCAATAAGTTTAATTGTTGCCTCTACTTGAGATGCCTTTATATTTAATTCTTCTGCAATTTTTTCTGTAATTTTGTCCATAAATTAACTACTCCTTTTTTAAAACTATTGCAATTATATTATTTATTTTAGATTTTTGAAAGCTTTAATTTTAAAATTTGTATAAAGTTTTATATATAGAATCTTTTTTAAGAAAATTTTCTAAATTAAATAAGAAAAAATATTTTTTAAAACTATTGCAAACTAAGAATTTTTGTGCTATGATAGTAAAGCAGTTGAGTTAAACGAGGTGTAGCGCAGTTGGTAGCGCGCGTGGTTTGGGACCATGAGGTCGCAGGTTCGATCCCTGTCACCTCGACCAT